>CAKSZU010000015.1 GCA_934526125.1 uncultured Faecalibacterium sp.
TGCGCCCGTAGCTCAGGTGGATAGAGCAACTGCCTTCTAAGCAGTGGGCCGGGGGTTCGAGTCCCTTCGGGCGCATTTATGTGGTGCCTTTAGCGTAGTCGGTTAACGCGCCAGATTGTGGATCTGGAGACCGTGGGTTCGAGTCCCACAAGGCACCCTTCAAAAGAAAAGACCTGAGATCGTAAGATCTCAGGTCTTTTTGTTTTACCGGTTTCTCTTCAGCTGTTCATCTGCCGGAGGATCTCCCGGATCTGCGCGGAGGAGTAGCCCTCCTTCAGCAGCTCGGTCCGGATGGCGGTGTCGCTCTTGCCCTGACTGCGGAGCCGGGCCGCGGTGTAGGGCACCGTGGTGCCGGACGAGACGCCGCTCCGGTTCACGCTCAGGTCTCCGCCCGTCAGGCTGCCGCCCGTGTCGGCGGTGCTGCTCTGACGCTTCGCCGCGGCTTCCGCCTCAGTGCCGGCTTTCCCGGCGCTGCGGCTGGCCCGGGCCTGCTTGCTCTCCCACTGGCTTCTGGCCAGTTCCAGCTTTTCGGCGGCAAGGGCATTGCTTGTCTGCTGCTGGCGCAGCTTGTCCTGATACTCCTGCTTTGCCTGCTCGTTTTCCAGCTGCTGCTGGGTCAGGCTGTCCTGCCGCTGCTGCTCCTGCATCTTCTGGCTCCAGGCCGTATCCGCCCGGTCGGCCTCGTAGGCGCGGTTGTTGGCGTAGATGTTGTAGCCGGTGCTCAGCAGGCTGCCCGCCATGGAGCCCAGACCTGCCGTGCCGGTGTAGGCCATCTGCACCGCGTCGCCGATGAGCCCCAGCACGGTGATCACATTGTTGAACACCTGCTGACGCCGGGCCGACTCGTTCTGCTCCTGCCCGGAGTAATACCCGTACAGATCATCCAGCTGCCCCAGATAATCCTGATAGCGGCCGTAGTCCTGCTGGTAGGCCTTCTGATAGGCATCGCTCTTCTGTTCCAGCTGGGTGTAGTAATCCGAAAGCTCCCGGTCATAGGCGCTCCGGGCGCTCTGTTCCTGCCCGTTCAGCTGGTCGATCCGGTCCAGCAGCTCCTCGCCGCCGCTCTGGTAGGTCTCCAGTGCCAGACGGTACAGCGTGGGCACCGCCTCGTTCAGGGCACCGATCTGCTGCTGGTAGGCCTGCCGGGCCGCACTGGCCGCATAGCTGGAACCATACCCGCCGGTCAGGGCAGCGGCCTGTGCCGCCGCATCCGCGCTGGCATTCTGGGCGTTCTGGGTATAGAGCTGGGCGTACTGGCGGTACAGCGGGTCCTGTCCGTAGCTGTACCGGAATTCCTTCCGGCCCGCCAGCTCCTCCAGCAGCCCGTCGATCTGGTCCTGGTAGCGGCTCTGATAGCTGCCGGGGCGGTTCTGCTGCCACTGCTTCAGCTCCCCCGCCGCGTCCGTCACCTCCTGTGCAGGGCGGTACTCGGCCGCAGCCAGGGCATTCTCCACATCCTGACGGGTCTTCAGCCCGCCCACGGTGTAGTCCTGTTTCTTTTTTTCCTCGCTCATGAAGTCTCCTTTCTCACGGGATACGGTCCAGCCGGGTGCAGAGTTCCTCCGAGAGGTTCTCGGTGTCCAGATTGCACAGCACATACTGCAGCTGTTCCTGCAGCTGGTACAGATAATTCCGCAGCGCCCGCGCATCCTCCGGGTCCATGTTGTCGCTCAGCCGGGGCAGTCCGATCTTGCCCAGACCCGCAATGCTTGCCATCGTTCATCCCTCCTGTTCCATTCTGCCGCCCCGAACCGTGCCGAAGCTCTTTGCCAGGCTCCGCAGGGTGATCTGCCCGCTGCCCCGCAGCCGGAGCCGCAGCGAGCCGCACCGGCGCGGCACAAGCGGAAGATCCAGACACCGGCGCGGGCCTTCCAGCGTCCGGGCCGCGGCTTCCTCCCATGGGCCGCCGTCATAGCTCATCTCCACGACAAGGCGGCTGCGGCAGGCGGCATCCAGCCGGAGCGTCAGGCGGGTCAGATACCGCTCTTCCGGGCTGTCCATCCCCAGATCCCCCGTGACCAGCTCAAATGGCACCTCCTGCTCGGTCCCGGCACCGCTCTCCCCGGCCGCTTCCCGGCCGGGGTCGGCGGCCCAGAGGGCACTGCCGTCCCAGAGGTAGAGCTGTCCGCCGGTGCTGGCCATCTCGCAGGAGCAGACATCCTCCTCATGCCAGAGTCCCCGCTCGGTATCATAGACCAGCAGCCGCACCCGGTCCTCCCGGGCGATGTGCAGGTAATACCGGCCGTCCAGTGCGCCGCCCACGGCAGCTTTCACGTTGGACAGCCGCCCCGCATCCAGCGCCGCCGAGACCTTGGCGGGGATGCTCCCATCCCATGCCATGACCCCGTCCGGCGAGAGATAATAGAGGGTCTCGTTCAGGACGCAGAGGCTCCTCGCCGCGTTCCGGGCCACACCCCGGCACCGCAGGGAGCTGAGCTGGAAATCCGACGGCCGCGAGCCGTACAATTTGTGCAGGGTATTTTCCTTGAAGAACAGCGCATACCCCATGCAGGTGGCCGCCCCGGTAAAGGGGCCGTCGCTGCCCACGGTGACGGCATAACTGTCGGCGGCGATGCCCCGGTAGCTGAACCAGTTGGTCGGGTCGCCCAGCTTGCAGGCATAGATGACGTTTTCCCGGCTGGAACAGCCCCAGACCCGGTTGTCGCACTCGGTCAGAAACTCAAGGTCCGGCACCCGCCGTTCCACCCGGACCGCTTCCGTCAGGACCATCTCCTGCCGCTCTTCCTCGTCCAGACTGACCCACACGGCACTGCTGCCGTTGCGGATCAGTTTCCCGTAGAACTTCCCGCCGCCGGGGTCCGCCCGGAGCCGCAGCCTGTTTTCGGCCGCATCGTACACGATCCGGTCTCCGTCCAGTTCCTCCCACTGCCCGGCTTCTTCCGCGCCGGTGCCGGTGAGGGTCACGGTGTCCCAGACCCGGAAGTCCGTCCCGATCCCCTCCGCCGTCACAAGGCAGTATTCCAGCGGGATGGGGGTCCAGCTGCCGGAGGCCTCGCTGTATTCTTCCAGCGTACTTCCGGCGGCGTAGGGCTTCTCCGGGTCGGCGATCTTCAGGAATCGCTGCCCGTCTGCCGGTTCCTCCGGCTCCTGTGTGCCCTTCGCGGTTCCTTCGTAGGTCTTTCCCTCTGCGTCGCAGGGGGCAAAGGTCACGCTGATCTCCCCTGCCTCCCACAGCGCCCCCAGGGACGCAGCCGTGCCGTCCGCGGTGTCAAAGGCGATCTTGTCCGGGAAGATCAGCACCCGGGTCCCGATGCCCACCAGCGTCTTGCGGCTGTCGGCCACGGCGTTCTTCACCCGCACCGGGCGGTCGGGGTCCTCGTCCGGGGTGTAGACCAGGTCCCGCCCGCAGACGGTCAGAAGCCCGTTGAGGTGATACATCCCGTTCAGCCCGGTCAGTTCCTGCAGCTTCCGGCGGGGCATCCGGGTACTCAGGGCCGGGAAATCCCGGGCCGAGAAGTTGAGCCCGGTACTGTATTCGGCTTCGGTGCAGCCGTAGGTCTCGTTGAGCCCTCCGAAGGCCCGCAGAAGGCTGCGGGTGTTGTTCAGGCTGCTGCGGTTCGCCAGGATCATCGGCTCACCTCCTTACCAGCGCCACCGGGCGCTTTTGGGCGGCTTTGCCCGCCGCCGCAGCCACGCCGACAGCTCTGCCGCGATGCTGTTGTACTGCGCCTGCTCCCCGGCATAGCGCTCCGTCTCGCCCAGGGCCGCATCCAGCCGGGCGCAGAGATAATGGGGATACAGCGCATCGAAGGGCGGCGGCACCAGAAGCTCGGTCTCATCCGCAAGCCCGCCCTCCTCGGGCCATGCAAGGTCTGCCCCCACACCGGCCCGGGCATTGCCGTTCGGTGCAAACAGCAGGGCACGCAGCATCCCGTCCTCCTCGCAGAGCCACCGCTGCCGGGTGCGCTCTTCCACCCGGCAGCCCGGCCGCAGCTCCCTGGTCTGTTCCAGGGCCTGTCCGACGGTCATTGTTCCGCCTCCTTTCAGCCGGCCGCCGTCTCGGCGGCGGCGATCCGCGCAGCGGTGCGCTCGTCCTGCAGCTGGCTGTGTTCCAGCACCTCGGCCACCTCCGGCGGCACCTCCACGTCCACGCCCCGGCGGATCTTGTAATTCACCCCGTTGACGCTGACGAAAAGGTCCTCCTTGTACCGGCCGTTGTCCCGGAACAGCCGGATGCGGACATTCTTTCTCTCTTCCATCTTCTTTCTCCTTTCCTTTGCAGACAGGCGGCTCAGTTGGCCGCTGCGGTAGCCGAGTAGCTGGACACGCTCTCGATCCGCACCATGTACTGCTCCACCAGACGCTCGGCGGCGCGCATTCCCTTCCAGCCCACCGAAGCGCGCTGGTTCAGAGGGTCATCGCCATAGCCCAGCTGCTTGACGATGTGTTCCAGGCCGCCGCCCTCCAGCTCGGTGACGCCGTAGGCGTGGGCACCCAGCACCAGAGTACCGAACACCGCCATGCCCGCCGGGCAGGACGCATCCTTCCAGATCTTGGCCTCGCTGGTCTCGATAAACCGGATGTTGCCCAGCTTGCCGATCTCGCCGCGGTACATGGTCTCCGGGTCCGCATACTTGTGGGCCTCCACAAACTCGCGGCAGGTCTTGAGGTCGTAGGCTGCATAGGGGTGGATGATGGCGATGTAGCTGTCGCCGATGGGGTCGGCGTTCATGGCACCCAGCTGCGCTGCCGCCTGGAAGAACAGCTTCGGGGTCAGGGTGCAGCTCTGGTCCAGATCCTTGCGGCTGGTCACGGCAGTCTCGGTGCCGTCCGCATTCTGTCTGGGGGCATACAGCACATTGGTGCCGCCTGCCAGCACATCCCGGGTGATGCTGTCCATGGTGCGCCCGGCCTGGCTTGCCAGCACACGAGTGGCCTGCACCACGTTGTTGTCGATGGCAGTCATCTGCAGCACATCGGTCAGCGGGGTCCAGCCGCCGTACTGGTGCAGGTCGCTGGTAATGGTGGTCACGTTCAGGGCCTGCCCGTTGGGGGTGACGCCCTCGGTCAGCGGGGTTGTCGCCTTGGGCAGGCTGTCGTACTTGCGGAACTCGATGGTCTTGCCGCCATTCTGGGGCACCGGGTAGTAATCCGCGAACTGGTCATGCACCAGCCGGGGCTCGGCCTGATCGATGAGCCTTTTCTCATAGAAGGTCTTCATCTCGGGGGACATGGACGCAGTCGCGTTCAGGGGTGCGTCCGCTGCAAACATCTGGAGATCAAAAACGTAATTTTTCATAGCATGGGTCCTTTCTTCTGTTTATTCTATCTCCGGCCCTTCCGGGCCGGTTTTCCGGTCAGAATGTGATCTTTGCGCCGTGGAGGGCCTGCCGTTCCAGCGCTTCCCGCTGGGCGCGGGTCATCCGGTTCACGTCGGCCCCGGTGACGGCAGCACCGCCGGGGCGGGTCCCGTTTTCGGCCGGGCGTCCCGCCCTCTGCCGGATCCGCTCCACAACGCCCTGCTCCACGGTGCGGGCCGTCCGGGCAAGGGCATCGTCATAGTGGGCCAGCCGGTAGGCGTCCGCCATCCGCATCCCGGGCAGCTGCATCAGCCGCCGCATCTCCGAGTTCTGCAGCTCCTTCTGCAGCGAGAACTCCGGCACGTCCCGGCGCATCACGGCCTCTTCCGCCGCCCAGCGGCGGTGCAGCTGTTCCACGGCGTTCCGGCCCGGGAAGTGTTCCGGCAGGGCCGGACGGGACTTTGCCGGTTCCGGGTCTGCCGGGGCAGGCTGCGGTTTTTCCGGCTCTGGCGTTTTTTCCGCCGTGTCCGGTTCCGCCTGCCCGGCCCGTTCCCCGGGCTTCAGGGTGCCGGACGCCACGGCCTGCTGCTCCTGCGCCGTACTCAGGGCCGGGGCCGCCTCGCCCTCCGCAAAGAGCTGCAGGTCCATCATGGCCTGTCCGCCCCGGTCACTCAGGTCGGCAAAGCGGAGGTTGTCCGGGTAGCGCTCCGCCAGCAGGGCAAAGCCGGTCTTGGCCAGCTCAAAGGCCCCTTCCACCCAGGGCGGGTAGGGTGCCGGTGCCGTCACCACCAGCCGGGGGCCTTCCGGTTCGTCCCAGGCATCGCTGCGGACGTTCTCTTCCCCGGCCAGCAGGCTGATCAGCGCCTGCATCAGGGTGCTGGCCCCGGCGCAGACGATATCCTGCCCTGCCGGGGCATAGCCCGCATGGCCGCCGGCTTCCAGCCGCAGGGTCGGCCCGTGGGGGCCGTCCGGTTCCGTGTAATTTACCTTGATCATTGTTTCACTCCTTCCATGGCATCTGCCATTGCCTTTGTACTCAGGTTCTCCCCGGCACCGCTCAGCGTTCCGGTGAACCGGGCCAGCTGGTTCTGGGCCGCCGTCAGCCGGACGGCCAGGGTCCCGTTCTGCCGCACCCTCTGGCGCACTTTTTCGATGCCCTCAAAGTCCATCATCTCCAGCGCTGCCAGAGCCGCATCGGCATTCTGCGGGGCAAAAAAGCCCAGCTGATAGCACTCCTTGGCGGTCTCGTTCTGCGACAGGCGGCTGAAGGTAGATTTTTTCTCGGCACTGACCACGATGTCGAACACCGGCTCCCGGCTGCCCAGCTCCACACCGGCCACGCTCTCTGCCGGGCGGGGCCGCAGCGCAGCCCCCGAAAAGGGCACGAACTCGCTGCCGCCGGTGGGGCCGACGATCCGGAACACCCGCTCTTCGTCATAGAACTGCCGCATCAGGTCGATGATGAGGTAACACTCCCGGGCAAAGGCGCGGTAGGCGCTCTTGAGCATATCCCGGCTCAGCTTGCTTCCGGCCTCCTGTAAGGCGGCGATGGCTGAAGCCGCTGTCACGCCTCCGGCCGTACCGCCCTGGGTCATGTCCCGGTTGCCGCTGATCTCTTTCAGCTCCTCGATCCGGCTGCTGCGGTAGCTCAGGCTGTTGCCCTGCAGCCCCGCCGTCTGCAGCGGCCGGAAGCTTTCCTCCCCCAGCCGCCCGGCCACATGGATGATGTCCCGGCTCAGATCCGCCAGCTCTTCCTCGTTGACCCCCGCCGTATCGCTGAGGACATACCGCTGCTTCGAGGCCAGCAGGACATTCTCGTCCATGGCATGGTTCATCCGGTCGATGGCCATCTGGCATTCCTTCATCACATCGATGTAGCCGAACCCCGCCGGGCTGTCCTCCTCCATGAAAAGCGGATCAAAGACAAAGGGATACTTTCCGTGGTCGTAAAACCCCCGGCCTGCCAGAAGCGGGTCATCCTCGCTGGCATAGAGGACGACCCCATTGCAGAACTTGCAGTAATGGAGCAGGACCCGGCCGTTCTCATCCGGCTTTTTGTAATACCAGTCCACCACCACGCTCTTGTCGGCGGTGTCCAGCCCGCCGTCGTGGAGAAAGCGCGGAACTTCCAGCGCACTGCCGCCGTGGCCCTTCAGCTGGGGCCAGCGGGTTTCCAGCTGCTTCGTGTTCTCCATGCTCAGGGAGAAAAAGTGGGGCGAGGACTGGATGTCGTTCACTCCCGGCTCCCAGTAGAGCATCAGCAGGTTCATGGGCCGGACGGCGATCTCGCCCACGCCGCCCCGGGCCTCCGGGTCCCAGAACACCCCCTTGACGCCGGTGCCCTGCTTGAGCTTGCGCCACCAGGTATCGCTGTACACCTGTTCATAGTCCGCCTGCTCCAGAACCACCGGCAGGATGCTGGAAAGCACCCGCGCGGTCTGCTCGTCGTCCGCCGCCCGGGGCAGGACATTGGGGGCGGGATAGTTGTCCATGGCATCGGCGTGCTTGTTGGCGATGGAGTTGAACAGCCACCCGCTGGAAGGCTGCGGCTTTCCCTCCATCATGGGGTTCTGGTAATTTTTCCAGTGGCCCATCCGGAACCACAGCTCATTGTCCACCAGCCGCCGGTCCAGCGCCGCCTTTCCCGCCTTGTACTTCTGTAAGATCGCAGTGGCCTCCGCCACTTCCTCCGGCCCCACCCGGGGTCTGTTTTCGTCCATAGGTTCTCCTTTCTTTTTTCAGCAGCCCTGTCTCCAGCTGAAGCTGGCCTCGCAGATGTCATGGCTCTCCCTTTGGGAGAGCTGGCGAGCGAATGCGAGACTGAGAGGGCAAGCCCGCTACACCCTGTAAAACCGCGCTTTCCGGTGCAGTTCCAGCGGATCGTCCCCCGCCGGAGGGCTGACGGCCTGCCGGGGCGGTGCCATGGGGTGTTCCATCAGCACATAACGGCATTCATCGTAGATATGATCCTCCTGCCGGGTGTCGATGTCCTCCACGTTGCTCTCGTCATAGACGAGGTTTGGCAGGGTGCGGATGAAATGCCGGCAGCTGTGGAACACCTGAAACATGGGCCTGCCCCCGGCATCAAAGGCCAGCCGGTAATGGAACTGCATCTTTCCGGCCAGACGGGTGTTGTCCCCGGGCATCCAGTGCAGGAAATTCGGGCTCCGCTCCATCATAGAAGCGATGCTCTCTCCCCGGCTCTCATCAAAGATAGCCGGGTCTGCCACGCCCAGGATGGTGCGCCCTTTCAGCAGCGGGTCGTTCTGTTCCACCTCCCGGATCCGCCTTGCCTGTTCCACCGGGTCGATGCGCAGGCCCTCGTTGGGGCGTCCGGTGCAGCCGTACAGCTCCCGGATGCGGTAGAGCCTCCCCTCCTCGTCGGCCGTATACCAGCCCACCGAAAAAGGCCGGGAGAAGCCGAAATCGTAGCCCCGCCAGATCTTCCAGTGCTTCGGGATCGGAAACGGCGCGATGACGTGGGTCCAGCGCTGATCCTGATAATGGGAAGGGTCGTTCCGCCATTCCGTGAACACCTGCCCCGAAAAGCTGTCCCAGCTCCCGTAGAGCAGGGCCTGCTTTTCCGCCTCCGGCAGGGAGGCGAGGCTGGCCAGGTAGTCCGGGTCGTTTTCCAGCAGGGCCGGGTTGTCGAACACGCTGCTGGGGATGAACACCCGCGCCCGTTCCAGCACCTTTTCCGTGCCGTCCGGCATCCGCACCGGCAGTTTCTCCACGATGGGGGTGCCGGGCGGGGCGGGCGTGATGAACCGGGCCTTGACCCAGCCATGCCCCACCCCGCCGGGGTTGGTGGTCGCCCGCAGATAGACCCGGGTGCCCGGGCCGGTGGGGCGGTTGCGGCTCATCATATAGCTGTACTCTTCCCATTCAAAATGGGTCAGCTCGTCAAAGCCGATGAAGTCGAAGGCCTTTCCCTGATAATTCGTCCGGTCCTTGGTGTACTGCATGGAGCCGAAATAGATCTTCGCGCCGCTGGGGAACACCCACACATGGCTGGCAGCATTGTACTGCGCCGCCGGGAACGCCCTCCGGTAATACATCTGGCTCTTGTCCACCAGGTCGGACAGCTGCGGGTAGGTCTTGCGCAGGATCAGTCCCCGGTAATGGGGGATCTGCACCTGCCGCAGCGCTTCGATGACCAGTGCATCGCTCTTGCCGCCGCCCGCCGCACCGCCGTACAGCACTTCCGGCTCGGGCCGCCGCAGGAACTCGGCCTGCTTCGGCTGGGGTCTCCATACGATCTCTGTACTCATACATCCTCCACGGCTGGCAGCAGCACCACGCCGCACTCGGCCTGCCCGGCCCCGGCTCCCTGCTCGTTCAGGGTCTTTGCCACGGCGGCCAGATCCTTCAGCACACCGGTGGTCTCCTTCAGCTCCCGGAGGGCGGAGGCGTTTTCTCCCCCGGCCTTCCGGGCCTTCTGGCGTTCGCTCAGCTCCCGCACCTCCTGTGCCAGCATCGTGCTCAGCAGGTCGGTGGCCCGCTGCAGACTGGCAAGGCTCCGTTTTCCTGCCGCCCGTTTCGTCTGTGCCATCCTGTGTTCTCACTTCCTTTCGTTTGGGTCTGGCAAAAGGATACCACAGCCCCGCCCCGGCCGACAGTGTGTCCTTTTCGGCTCCGTTCCGTACATTTTGTGCAGCAAGAATCCAGTCTGTATAAAATTTAGTCCGTATTTTTCACGCTGTTCCGTTCTTTGCAGAAAAGTCCAGGTTTTTCCCGCATTTTCCGTGCCCGGGCACATCTGTCTTCTGAAGTGTTTTTGGGCGCAAAAAAGGCACCCTGTCCGCCCCTTGCGGGGCAGGACAGAGTGCCTGCGTTTCAGCTTTTTTGTTACAGGGTCTCGATGCGGTCAAACAGCGCACCGGCAGCCTCTACGGCTTCCTTGCTGCCAAAGGCCACACGGATGCCGCCTGCCATCTGTGCGGCAAGCCCGGCCGCCTGCGTCCGGACCGTCTCCGCCGTCACGCTGCACAGGGCCCGGCGCTCTTCCGCCGCCATCGCATCGGTGATGCCGCAGAAGTACCGGCGGTCCAGCTCCTTGGCTTCGGCGCTGGGCTTTCTGGGCGAATCCAGCTCCGACACGGTGCCCACGATGAACTCGGTCAGGTCCTTTTCGGTGTACTCCCGGCCTGCCAGCGCTTCCGGCGCTTTGGCAAAAGTGTCGTAGCTTTCGGTCATGTGGGGGTCGCGGTAGGTATACAGCGCCTCGAATTCCGCACGGTTCAGCATCCCGGTGCCGTAGGCACCGCCCACTTCCCGGATGTTGTGCCACAGATACTCATAGCTCATGATCCGGGCCAGCACCCGGCGGTCGGCCTGCCGCACCTGGGGCCAGGCCAGGATGTCGTAGTTGACGCCGCCGTCGATGATGAAAGCCTCGTTGACCGGTGCCGTCAGCTCCTCGGTGTAGGGCTGCGGGGCTTCCCGCCCGGCCTCGGCGAAGGCGCTGCCGGGCAGCAGGGTGCGCAGCTGCTCCATGGCCTCGTCGCTGCCATGCAGGCTGACAGTCAGGGCTGCATGGTGCAGCACCTTCTCCCGCACGGCTTCCAGCTTCCGGCCCATGGCGGCCCAGTCGCCCTTTTCCAGCAGGTCACACAGGAAGTGATACCCCGTCACACCGCTGCACCGCTCGCTGAGGGCATACTCCACCGAGTAATGGGACGCCGCCCGCACGGAAGCGTACTGGTTGCCCTGCTGGATGAACTGCTGTTCCATGCTCAGCTTCTGCTGATTCAGCACCCGGACAAAGGCGGCCTCAGCCCCGGCTCCGGTCAGGCAGGTCTTGTAGAGGTACTCGCCGCCCAGTTCCACGGCCTTGTCCAGATTCCGTTCCAGCAGGCTCATGCTCAGGGTCAGCTTGGCATGGCAGGGGCTGCCCTCCTGCCGGCCGGTCCAGAAGCTGATGCAGGCGGTGCTGCTGCCCAGCCAGGTGCTGCGCCGGGTCTGCAGCTCCCGGGCCGTATGCTCCGGGGTGTCCAGCTCGTCCAGAATGTCGGTGAGCAGGTCCAGATACTGGATCTCTTCCGGGGTGCAGCGGCCCAGATCATAGTAGAAGTTCAGGTACAGGCTGCCCTTGGAGGGGTGATGCAGCACCTCTGCCCCGGCCAGCGTTTCCACGGTCCCGGCGGCACTCTTCTCGCCCTCGCCCAGGTCCGCCACGGTCAGGGGATGGTCCAGCACCAGCTTGCCCTCCGTGCGCACCGGCGCGGCGGCGTCCGCCTTCTTCTCCGGGTGGGTCGGGGTCTGGATGACCTGCACCGGCTCGGCCAGCAGCAGCTCCCGCAGCAGGTCATTGAACCACCCGGTGGAGAGCTTCTCCCGCAGGGAGGCAAACAGATCGTTGGTGTGCAGCAGCAATGCCGGGTCGCCGGTATGCAGCCAGCCCGTGGACGCATGGATGGCATCCAGCACACCGTCCGGCAGGCTGCCTGGCCGCTCCAGCATGGCAAACTCGGCCGCGTTCAGGCTGGCCAGCAGCAGCTCTTCGGGGATGCCCTCGGCCAGCAGCTCTTCCACGGCCCGCTTCACCCCGGCGGCAAACTTCGGTGCCGTCTCTGCCGTGGCCCCCCGCAGCACCAGTTCCAGCGTGGGCTGCAGGGTGCTGTCGTCAAAGCCGACGTCGATATCCGCGCCCAGCTCCTGTTCCAGCAGGGCCGCCTTCAGGGGGGACTGGTTGGTGCCCAGCAGGGCATCCAGCAGGATCTCCACCCCCAGCTGCCGCTCCCGGTCCGCAAAGGCACCGGTGTACCAGGCCAGGGCGCACTGCACCTGATCCGGCTCCGGCTTCTCGGTGTAGTAGGGGATCTCCACCCGCACACCCTTCTGCTCTTCCTGCAGCGTCAGGCGGGGACGGCTGCCGCTCCGGGGCATCCGGCTCAGGTACTGCTCGTCCAGGAAGGCCAGCTTCTCTGCCATGTCCATCTTGCCGTACAGGGTGATGCAGCAGTTGTCGGCGCTGTAATGGCGGCGGTACACCCGCTGATACTTCTCATAGGTCAGCGACGGGATGGACTCCGGGTCGCCGCCGGACACAAAGCCGTAGGCCGTATCCGGGAACATCGCCCGCTCCAGCGCGTCCTGCAGCTGGGCATCCGGGGCCGCCAGCGCGCCCTGCATCTCGTTGTACACCACGCCGCTGACGGTGCCGTCCGCGTCCCGGTGCCAGCCCTCCTGCTCGAACACGGCTTTATCCACCATGGCCAGCGGGCAGAACACCGCGTTCAGGTAGACGTCCATCAGGTTCTTGAAGTCGGTCTCGTTGGGGGTCGCAAAGGGGTACACCGTCTTGTCCGGGAAGGTCATGGCGTTGAGGAAGGATGCCATGCTGCTCTTGAGCAGCTGCAGGAACGGCGAGGTCACGGGATACTTCTCGCTGCCCGCCAGCACCGAGTGTTCCAGAATGTGGAACACGCCGGTGTCATCGGAGGGGAAGGTGCCGAATCCGATGCCGAACGCCTTGTTGGTGTCCTCGTTCTCCACCAGAAGGACGGTGGCGTCGCTGAGATCATGGGCCAGGATGGTCAGGGTGCCGTGCTGCTCGGGGCAGGGCTCCTGCCGCACGACGGTATAGCCGGGATAGTTCATGTTCTTTCTCCTTTGGGGATATTTTTTGTTTTTATTGTATCACGCCCGGCCGTAAGGTGCAACAAACAAAAAGGCTCCCCTCGGCGGGGAGCCCAAAAAGCAGAAAAACCAGCGCGGCTCAGTCCGTGATCTTTCCGGTCCTGCAGGAGACCCGGAACAGCACGAAGCCTATGATGAACAGCACGATCAGGGAGCCGACGCCCACATTGGCGCTGCCGGTCAGCTGGCTGCCCACGCTGACGATCATGGTGCCCAGGAAGGACGCGCCCTTGCCGCAGATGTCGAACAGGCCGAAATACTCGCCCGACTTCTCCGGCGGGGTGATCTTGGCAAAGTGGCTGCGGCTCAACGCCTGCACACCGCCCTGGAACATGCCCACGATGACAGCCAGCACCCAGAACTGCCACTGCTGCGTCAGGAAGAAGGCGAACACCGCGATGCCCGCATAGGCCGCGATGCAGACCGGGATCAGGGTGGTGGAGGGGTACTTTGCCGACAGCCGCCCGAAGATCAGCGCCGAGGGGAACGCCACGATCTGGGTCAGCAGCAGCGCCAGCAGCAACCCGGTGGTGTCCAGACCCAGAGCCGTGCCGTAGGCCGTGGCCATGTCGATGATGGTATACACGCCGTCGATGTAGCAGAAGAAGGCCAGCAGGAACCAGAACACCTGCTTGTCCTCATGCAGGTGGCAGATGGTGCTGCCGATCCGGGCGAAGCTCTGCCGGATGGCGTGCTGCTCCACCTCCACGAAATGCAGCTGCTTATAGCTCTTCAGCAGGGGCAGGGTGGTCACCAGCCACCAGGCCGCCGTGATGAACAGGGCGATGTTCAGGGCAGTCATCTGGGAGATGCCGATGCTCCCGGCCCCCAGCACCAGCGACAGGCAGACCAAAAAGGGCACACAGCTGCCGATGTAGCCCCACGCATACCCGCGGGCCGAGACCTCATCCATCCGCTCCGGGGTTGTGACGTCCGCCAGCATGGAGTCGTAGAACACCAGACTGCCCGAGAAGCCCACCTTGGCAAAGATGAAGATCAGCAGGAAGGGCAGCCAGGTCTTGGCCAGCCCCATGGCGCAGCAGCCCGCCACGCCCACCGCAAGGCAGAGGATGAAGATCGGCTTCTTGAAGTTCCGGGTATCGGCCAGGGTGCCCAGAATGGGGCTGAGGATGGCCGTGATGACCGTCACCGCCGAGGCCGCATAGCCCCAGTAGGCCAGATACTCCACCGGGCTCAGGCCGCCGGCCTCTGCCAGTGCATTGAAGAAAATGGGGATCAGGGTGGCCACCAGCAGCACAAAGGCCGAGTTGCCCACATCGTACAGGATCCATGCCCGTTCCAGCCCCGTCAGGCGGAACTTCTGTTTTGTCTGTTCTTCCATTCGTTTTGATTCCTCTCTCAGTTTTCCCCGAAGGTATGGTCGTAGGCCGCATCCAGTGCCGCGCCGCTGTCCAGCCCTGCCGCGTATTCCGTGATCAGCCGCACCGCCAGCGGCACCGCCTTCTGATACAGCGCCTCCAGCTCCGCCCCGCTTTTTTCGCACAGGGGGTTGGGCCGGGGGGTCGCCACCAGCCCGTGCATGAACTCCCACTTGCCCGCCAGCCGCATGGCCGTCAGCACCACCCAGCGCTTGGCCGGGTTGGATGCCTGCAGCAGGTGATGCACCGTCAGCATCCCCTTCATGGCCGCATAGGTCTCGTCCACGGTGATTCCCTCATAGAACGGGGCCGCCACCGCGGCCCGCGCCCGGCTGGGCAGGATATGGCTGGCCGTGAAGAACTCCATCGGGTCCTGCCCGTCCTCCCGCAGAAGCCGGTTGTCGAACTCGGTTTCGATCTCGCAGTGGCTCACGCCGCTTTCCCGGACATACTGCTCCACATAGGGGTGGCAGGTGCTGTCCAGCGCAAAATGGCAGACGAACCCCAGCGCGTAGGCCAGAGCCGCGTCCCGGTCCGGGGCCGCTTTTACGACCTCCCGCGCCCGGGCAAAGAACACCCGGCCCGGCTCCTCGTGCATGGCATTGCCCAGCCGGCTCACCGGGTTGGACTGCAGGGCCTTGTAATAGAACAGCAGGTCCGGCCCGTGCAGGCCCAGATCATACAGCGCCCGGTTCGGGGCAATGACAGCCTGCAGCTGCCCGGGCAGCTGCGCCAGAACGTCCGCGCCGAAGCGGCGGTGTGCATAGGTGGATGGCATCAACTTTCTCCTCCTCTGTCTTTCGTACAAGACCCAGTATAACAGAATCCCGCGCCGCCCGCTACCCTTTCCTGTCTGATTTGTGTAAAATTTTTGAGTTATTTTGTCACCCTGCCCCAAAATCCCTGCCGGATTTATACACTTTCACAAAATTTTTCAAAAGCTCTTGAAATCCGGATGGGGTGGGGGGTATAATATAATGTATAAGAGTCCCTACAACAGAAGAATCGGCAAACCAGTCGAAAGGCTGCGACGCAAAGCTCCAGAGCCTGTAAAATGGCAGTCAGCTGCACTTTCTGCGTAAAGTTCTCTCCACCAAGCCCTCTCAGTCAAAGCCTGTCGGCTTTGCCAGCTCTCCCGAAGGGAGAGCCAAGACATTTGCGAGGACAGCCGCCGCTAAGGGCCGGGCCGCTCATGGCTCCCCCTTCGGGGGAGCTGGCACGGCAAAGCCGTGACTGAGAGGGCATGCACTAAAGTCTCACAGAGCGTTGCACCAGCTTTTTGCCGGTGCGGCGCTCTTTTTATTTGCAGGGAAAGAGAGTTTCATTGGGATATTATAAAAAGGAGGATCTCTATGAAAAACCGATTGCTCAGCATGATACTGGCCATCAGTATGGTGCTGACGTTCCTGCCGGTAAGCGCCATTTCAGCGTTTGCGGATGTTGGCAGCACCAGCAGCGATGATCTGAAATGGTCGATTGATGATAATGGCACTTTGACCATCAGCGGCTACGGTGCAATGAAAGATTATGATAATTATGCAAACCGCTCGCCTTGGCATAACTTTAATTTCACAAATGTCGTGATTGAAGATGGCGTGACCTCTATTGGTGAATGGGCGTTTTATGAATGCAAGCTGACTCAGATTACCATCCCGAATAGTGTCACATCCATTGGGAAAAACGCATTCGATAGCAGTGGGCTTACCAGTGTGACCATTCCCAGTTCGGTTACTTCTGTGGGTGAGTATGCTTTCGTGCGTTGTTCCTCTCTGAGCAGCCTTACCATCGAGAACAGCGTGATCAGCAGATACGAGTTCTACGGATGCACCAGCTTGACAGAGGTAACCATTCCGGGAGCCGTGTCCACGATTGAGGTATGCGCTTTCAAAGAGTGTTCCAATCTGGGGACTGTTACGATTGAAAATGGTGTTACTGCTATTGGTAACGAAGCATTCATGTGTACGCTGACCAAAGACAAAAATGGCAATTATGTCGGCGCATCTGCTCCTTTTAGCGTGACGATCCCGGATTCGGTAACATCTATCGGGTCTTGTGCTTTTTATGGCCGTGCAGGTTTGACGAACATTGCACTTCCTTCAGGTCTTAAGACCATCCCCGTCCTTGCCTTCTCCTATACGGGCCTAACCGAAATTGACATTCCGAATAGCGTTACCACAATTGAAAGGGAGGCCTTTTTGAAGTGTACAAGTCTAACAAGGGTTTCCGTTCCTTCCAGTGTGAAAACGATTGGTGAGGGTGCGTTCTCCGGCTGTACGAGTCTTTCGATTGTCAATATCCCGGCGGGTGTTCAGACAATTGAAACCTATACATTCAGAAATTGTGCCGCTCTGGAATCGATCGAAATTCCGGGCAGTGTAGAAAAGATTGGCATGTCTGCCTTTGAAGGCACAGGGTTGGTACACCTTGATATTCCAGAGGGCGTTACTACACTTGTGGATGGCGCTTTCAAGAATTGCCATAGCCTGCTTGATGTAAAAATCCCAAAAACCGTGAGCGATATGGATCCTCAGTTCGGCTCAATCTTTATGAATTGTGAACAGCTGAATACGGTTACATTCGCAAAAGACGGAAAGCTTACAGTTCTTGGCACCAGTACGTTTGAAGGTTGTAAAGCCCTTAAAACAATAACGTTTCCAGACAGCTTGCACGAGGTTCGACGTCGAGGTTTCAAGGGCTGCGAGGCTCTGGAAACACTCACATTGCCCAATAATTTTAGTGGTATTGAGGAAAGCGCTTTTCAGGATTGCATCGGCCTGAAAAATATTACGATTACTTTGCAAGGATCGACGTATCTTAATATTGGTACAGATGCTTTCAAGGGATGCACCAACCTGGAGAAAATTTACTACACAGGTTCCCTCGCAAAACTTAGACTTTTTAATTCCGATTGGGTCCGTATTATCGGCCTGACTGGTCTGGATACCGGTGATACCCAAATCGTATATGAAGGCCAGGCCCCCATTGATCTGGTATATCGGCTCAGTGTGCGGTTCTATACTCCGGACTATTATGGCCGCTATGAATGCAATTCGGCAAACGACACCAGCGTCTACCATAACGAGACCCTTGCCAGCGACAAAGTTCCGACTTTGGAGAGCAAGGACGGTTACACCCTCCATTGGCGTGTGGACTCTGCAGACGGTGAAGAGTTTGTTTTGGGTGAAACGCCTGTGACGAAAGGCCTTTACCTGTACGCCGTTTATACCCTTGACACCAAGGGCGTTACCGTGCCCGCCGGTGTAACGGTAAAGGATGCAGACGGCAACACAATCACCCCCGATGAAAACGGCAAGGTGTCCGTGACCCCCGGGCAGAAGATCACGCTGGAAGCTCCGACCAAGACTGATAATGGCGATGCCTACGAGTGGACGATCAGCGGAAACGGCAGCGAACAGCCTGAAACCAAAATCAGTGACTCTATTACCGTTACAGTGAACGATGAAACCGAGATCAAGCTGGAAACCCTGAAAGCCCTGCACATTACCAATGAGGGCAAACCCAACACCACCGGCACCAAGTACGATGAAACCAGTGGCACTTACTACGGCAACGGCTGGGAGTACAGCGAAACTGCTGGCCTGACCATTAAGGCAAATGCAGACCTGAGCAACGAGCCTGCTGTTACTGTGAATGTGACAGTGGAAACCGGCAAGACCGTTTCCAACGCCAAGCTGACGGGGGACGTCACCAACAACGGCACCCTGAGCAATTGTGTGCTGGACAAAGCCCCGACCGGCGGAACAGTGGAAAACAGCCTGTTCGGTGCAGAATACACCGGCGCACACACCCTGACCGAAGCAGACGGTAAGGACATTACCGCCAAGCTGGACGGCGTGAAGGACGGCAGCCTGACCGGCAAAACGCTGTGGTTCGTGGGCACACCCAAGCTGACCGCAACGGTTGAGAATACCGAGATCAAACACATCAACCATGATGACGTGAAGGCAAGCAAAATCACCGGTGTGAAGGGTACTGTTGAAACGGATAATGCTGACAACAGCGTGACCTTTACCCCCAACGGTGAAAAGAACATCCTGCTGAACAACCGGACGGCGGAAAGCGGCGATTTCACCTTTACCACGCCGGAGGATTGCACCTATGACGGCAATGTCCACAAGGTAGATGACATCACTTCCACGACCTACATGGACGGTGAATACACGGTCAAGTACGACTACAAGAAGCCGGACGGCACCCCGGGCGATGAGACCGAGGAGCCTAAGAACGCCGGAACCTACACGGTGAAGATCGTGATGAGCGACGGCCAGACCATCGACACCGGCAAGAGCTTTACCATCAAGCCTGCAGAGCCCGGCAAGGACGACTTTGAGTTTGTCAAAGACCTGCCCTCCGGCGTGACCGAGGACCGGGACGACAGCGAAAAGACCGCCGAGGTCCAGCTGAAGAGCGACAGCCTGTTCCAGAAAAACGGTGCAGGCGTTGAACAGGAGTACCAGAAAAAGAATGCCGACGGCGAGTGGGAGAAAGTGACTGCTCCCAGCGGCAAGGGCGAATATAAGCTGGTGGCAACGGTCACCACGACCGACCCGAACCTGACCGGCGGCACCGTGGAGTGGGAGTTTACCATTCTCGACCGCGAGGATGCCAACTGGCTGACGATGAGCGTCGAGGACGGCAAGATCACGAAGGTGACCCGCCCCGCCGCCGATGACGCCGAAGCCGAAGAGGACATCACCGAAAAGGTGCTGCTGACGGCTTCTGCAGACGGCAGCAAGACCGCTTACAAAGTCCCCGCAGGCGCACAGGTGACCGTCACCGCCAACGATGCCCCGCAGGACATGAAGTTCGAGATGTGGCGCTTCAGCGTCAACAGCATGAACGGCGATACGGCCCTTGCCCTTTACAGCCGGAGCATGACCTTCACCCTGAAGGACGACGTTGCCGGCCTGACCGTCAGCGCCATGTATCAGGATGCCGCCATCGACAGCGGCTATGATATCCTCGGCCCGGCGGCGGCCGCCACCACGGCCGTTGTGGGCAGTGCCATCCTGGCCTATCAGGGCCACATGCTGGGCACCGAACTTTATCTGATCTATCTGCTGCCCTCCGGCGCAGTGATCCCGGCTAACCGCATCCAGCTGGCCATGCTGCTGTGGCAGGATGCCGGGAACCCCGCCCCCGTGGACGAGACCCTGTACACCGACATCGATGCCAACGACACCGACGCCATGCAGGCCGCCCAGTGGGCCGTGGAGACCGGTCTGATGGAGCTGCCGGACGCCGACAACGCCCCCGACCAGTTCGACCCCTACGCCGCCGTCTCCAACGTGGATGTCATCCACGCCTGGAAGAAGGCGCAGAAGGTCAAAGGGTAAACGGCCTTGCCCTCTCAGTCAAAGCCTGACGGCTTTGCCAGCTCCCCCAAAGGGGGAGCCAAGTCTGCCCCACGGGCAGGCCCATGATTTAGCCATTCCCTTGTAATATCCCAAGAACGGCAGCGCCGCCCTGTACCCTCATTCCGGGGGTCCAGGGCGGCGTTGTCGTTTGGGGAAAATTCAGATAGGGCCTGCCCTCGCAGATGACCTTGGCTCTCCCTCTCCGTCAGTGCTGACGCACTGCCACCTCTCCCAAAGGGAGAGGCAAGTGCGGCTCGGCCTTTTGCTGGAGCTGACCCCGTAGATACGTTGGCTCTCCCTTTGGGAGAACTGGCACCTCACCGTTTCGCGTGTCTCTCCCCCATGGGGATCAGGTCGCAGAAGACGCACCGGCTCCGGGTGGAGAGGGCCATGTCCTTGTGGTAGCAGCCGAAGAACCACTTTTCATACTGCAGCTTCAGCAGGACCCGGTCGAGGAAGAGGTGGAGCCGGTTGGACTCCCCCACCGCCAGCGCGGTGAAATCCAGAAACCGGCTGGGGGCGTCGTGGGTCAGCACATAGTCCACCTTCCAGCCGTTCGCTTCCAGATTCTTCTCGCAGGCCGCGTACTCCTCATCCGAGGGCATCTCCTGGGGCCACCAGTTGACCCCGGCCTCCCGCTCTTCCCGGTCCGGGCTTTCGGTGCCGCCGAAGCAGAGGTATTTCTTCCCCTCCAGCTCCAGTACGCCGCCCCGGCAGACATGGTAGACGTTGCCGCCCAGCGCCTGTACCCGGCCGCCGAACTTTTCTTCCGCCGGGTACTGTGCCAGCAGATCATAGTTCTCGTGGGCCCCGTCCAGAAACAGCAGTGTGTAGGGCCGCTTGCGCAGCCAGTCCAGCTTTTTCTCCTCTTCCCGGCTCCCGTCCCATACGAAGCCGAAATCGCCCAGCACCACCACGATGTCCCGCCGGCTCAGCCAGCGGAGCTTCCCATGCCGGAAGCGTTCCAGATCGCCGTGGGTGTCGCCTGTCAGATATACCATCCTTGTTCCCTTCCGCCGCTTTGTGAAACCGGGCAAAAACCCTTGTTTCAGCGCGGCAAACCTGTTATTATTATAAGGTGCGGAGTTTTTCTCCGCAAAGTTCTGTCTTTTCCGTGCGGAAAGAACCGCAGTTTATATCATATCGCTTTTTGAAGGAATTGTCCACATGAAACGTATTTTTGCATTGTTCCTGTCCTTTGCCGTCCTGTTCAGCTGTCTTGCCGTGACAGCCGGGGCCATGTTCGACCCCAGCACCGTCTACGAGATCCAGGCAAAGAGTGCCTATATCGTCAACACCGACACCAACATCATCGTCTACGAGAAGGACAGCCGCAAACAGGTGTCCGCCGGGGGGCTGACCAAATATATGACCGTTGCCCTGGTCATGACCAACTACGCCGACCAGCTGGACAACACTTTCACCATGCCCTTTGCCATTTCGGACTACGTCCATAACACCGACAACGCCGATATGCGCTCCGGCGAGACCTTCACCTACCGCGAAGCCCTCTATGCCATGCTGCTGCGGAACGCCAACGAGGCCGCCATGGGCCTTGCCTATGCCCTGTCCGGCGGTGATCTCACCGGCTGGGTGAGCCAGATGAACGCCCTGTCCCAGAAGATTGGCACCACCGACAGCACCTGGACCGATGCCTGCGGGCTGGACAGCGGCAACGTGACCACCGCCGTGGACATGTACCTGATCCTGCGCTACCTCATGAGCTTCGACGCTTTCAAAGAGATCTCGTCTGCCCCCACCTTCACCATGCCCGCCAAGGAAAAGCACACCAAGAGCTTCGTGCTGCTCAACCAGAACGTGGCCCTGAACAAGGTCAGCGGCGGGCAGTTCTACCGCAGCGCCATGCAGGGCGGCATGTGCGATGTGATGGCCTACAAGAACGACAACGGCGACCAGAGCTATGTCTCCTGGGCCAACAAGGACGGTGCCACCTATATCTTCTGCATCATGCAGAGTCCGGACACCTGCGACGATTACGGCTATGCCAACCGCCGCCCCGCCCTGTACGAGACGACCAAACTCATCGACTGGGTGTTCGAGAGCTTTTCGATCCAGGCCGCGCTGGACACTGACCAGGCCCTGGCCGAGATCCCGGTGAAGTACTCCTCCGACACCGACACCCTCCAGCTTTACCCCGACGACAACATGATGACCCTGCTGCCCTCCACCGGCGACGGCTCCGTCACCCAGAAATACTTCCACCTGCCCGACTACGCCACCGCCCCCATTCATCAGGGCGACGTGGTGGGCACCGTGGAGCTGAAGCTGGCCGGGGAGACCATCGGCGTGGTAAATCTGGTGGCCGGGCAGGATGTTCACCAGAACGCCCTGCTCTTCACCCTCTCCCGGGTCCAGGCCTTCCTCCACAGCCTGTATCTGAAGGTCGTCATTGTCCTCTCCCTGCTGACGCTGGCCGTCTACGGCCTGTGGGTGCTGCTCAATCTCTGGAATGGCCGCCGCCCGCGCAAGAAGATCCACAGAAGATAACCGTTTGACCGGGGCAGTCCTGCAGGGCTGCCCCGGTCTTTTACATTTCAGTCAATGGTCGTTTTCGTCCGGCCGATGCCGATGACCGCCGTGGCGATCTTCTTCCAGGTGTTGCAGCCGCAGACACCGTCCACCGCAAGACTGGTGCGCTTCTGGTAGCCCCGCAGGGCCTCCTCGGTGCGGGTGCCGAACAGCCCGTCGATCCGGCTGCCGGTCTGGTAGCCCAGGGTGGAAAGGGCATCCTGCAGGATCATCACATAGCACCCCCGGCTGCCCCGCCGCAGGGTGGGGTAGCCCGCCGTGGTTCCGCTGCAGGCCGGTGTACCGTAGCGCCGGTCAAAATGCACCCAGGTGGGAGTCTGGCTCAGCGGTTCCACATAGCCCCAGGCCCCAGTGGCCCGGGCGGCGTTGTAGATGGCCGTCCGCCGGCTCTGGGAAAGGCTCTGCCCCACATCAAACGCCACCCCGGCGTAGTGCTGGCTGCGGGTGCCGTGGCCGCCCTCCCAGATGCGGCGGAAGGCGTACCCCACCGGGATGCCGCTGCCGTACTTGCGGCGGGTCAGGTTCCATGCCTCCATGGCGGCGATCGTGGTCCACAGCACCGGACTGCCGGATTTTCCCCGGAACTCCCGCAGCGTCAGGGTACGCTGGGTGCTGTATGGCATGGGGTCGTTTTCGTTGAGGCTGTTGTAGGTGTAGACTTTGTTTTCGTAGGCGTCATAGACAAGCAGACGTGCCATCCGTCATCCCTCCTCCGAAGTGCAGGCGCAGCTCTGGGCCCGGAGCGCCGCCCAGGTCTCCCGGTCCACGGTCCCCGTCTCCGGCAGGCCCGCCCGGCTCTGGGCAGCCTTCACGCCGGCAGTCTCCGCCGGGCCGAAGCATCCGTTTTCGGTCACATAACCCTCTTCACAGTAAAGGCATGCCCGGCCGTTGAGCCATTGCTCGATCTGCTGCACCTCCTGCCCCATGCTGCCCTCGGTGCTGGCCCGGCCCGGGTAGGCAAGACCCTGTGCGGTGTCCCGGTCAGGGTTCGGGGTCTGAGCCGCCAGCTGCAGGCTCAGGGCCTCCGCCGCCGTCCACGTCTCCCCGTCCGCGATGCCGGTCTCCGGCAGGCCCAGCAGCGCCTGCACACTGCGGGTGGCTGCCGCAACCTCTGCAGTGTAGCGGTCCGACAGCGGCGGGCTCTCCACGCTGTCAAAGTAATAGGCGATGCGCCGGAGCAGAAGGGTGTAGTACAGCACCGCCCGCCCCGAAGCGCCTTCGGTCAGCGGGGTGCCCGGATAGGGCAGCCGTTCCAGCGTCACCACCGGGCCGGAAGACCGCAGCGCCGACGCCCGGTCATAGAGGGACGCCCAGGTGCTGCGCCCCACGATGCCGTCCACCGTCAGCCCCGCAAGGCGCTGATAGGCCCGGACGGCATTTTCTGTTGCTGCGCCGAAGCTGCCGTCGATGGACACCGCCGGGATGCTGCTCTCGTAGGCGCTCAGGAGATAGAGATAGAACTGCAGCTCCCGCACTGCCGTGCCGGTGCCGCCCCGCTGCAGCAGGCCGGGGTACTCCCCGGGGCGCAGGCTGGCCGACAGCAGCCGGTTGGCAATGTCGTTGTAGACCTCATAGAGTTTGTTCCAGGTGGTGCGCCCCACCACGCCGTCGCTGGTCAGGCCGAAATAGCTCTGGAACTTCCGCACCGCCGCCGCGGTGGCTGCCCCGAATTTCCCATCCACCGTGACATTGTTCAGGCTGGAATAGACCGTCCGGGCGATCTTGAGCCAGAACTGGACCAGCCGGACATTCTGTCCGCTGTCCCCCTGCCGCATGGCCGTTCCCGGGTAGGCATTGGGGCTGCCGTTGTCGGACTGGATGCTCCGGAACTGGTCGTAGAGCTCGGTCCAGGTCTCCCGGCCCACCACACCGTCCACCTCCAGCCCGTACCGCTTCTGGAAGGCCCGGACGGCCGCCGCCGTGCCGGGGCCGTAGACCCCGTCCACGGTGACGGACGGGATGGAGGACTCATACTGCGCGAGGGTGTTCAGCCAGAACTGCAGCTGTTCCACGGCGCTGCCGGTAGAGCCCGTGCGCAGCACCGTTCCGCCCCAGGTGCCGTCGGACAATGTCCCGGAGACCGTTTCGCCCTCGCTGGTCAGCTCGGCAAGGTCCTTCACCGACACATAGATGTAGCTGATCTTGTACCAGGTCTGCCGCCCCACCACGCCGTCTGCCGTCAGGTTGAACTGTTTCTGGAACTTTTTCACGGTCTCGGTCATCTTCGCCCCGAAGACCCCGTCCACGGTCAGCAGCCCCAAAAAGGGGTAATCCTTCGTGATCCGGTTCAGCTGCCGCTGCAGGGTGAACACCGCCGTGCCCCGGTCCCCCTGCCGGACAGGCCTGCCGGGGTAGCTCCGGGGGATGGATTGGATGTTGCCGGTGCGGACGATCTCGATCTTGCTGCCGTAGTAGTATTTCAGGATGCTCAGGGCATTGCGGCCCTGGTTTGCCAGGGTCACCGTCCCCCACTGCTTCAGCCCCGGGCAGGTGACGGACTTGCCGTCGCAGTACTCGGAGTAGAACGGATTCACCGTCCCGGTCTTGCGCAGATAGGTGTTGAAAAGGTCATCCGTCAGTTTCACCATCACGTCAAAGACGGTACGGCCATGGACATAGTACTGGTCATAGCTGGTGGAATTGGTGATGTTGAAGGTATAGCCCTTGCTGGGGTACCACTCGGTATAGATGCGGTTCAGCGCCAGCGAGATCTGGCAGTGAATGTTGGCTTTCAGCGCTTCGACGGGCCAGGTGGGGTAGACCTCGCTGGAAGCCACATTGGCGATGTAGTCCCGGAACGAGACCGTCACGTTCTGCGCCGATGCTGCCGGCCGGCCCAGATGGACGGTGATGTTCTTCGGGATGATGACCCGGTCCAGCACCTGGGAACCGGTGCAGTCCTCTACCGGGGCCGGGCCGCTGCCGCCCTTTCCCGCAAACAGGGCATGGGTGGGGATGATGACGGGCGGGTCTGCCACATCCCGTCCCTCTTCCGTTTCGGGGATCATCTCCAGCCGGGCCAGCGTCACCTGCCCCGCAAAGATCTGCACTCCCTCAATGCGGACGGTGCGGTAACCGGCGGCGGATGCCGTCAGGCCGCACACCGCATAGGGGCGGACCGTGGTGTTGTCCTCGTTCAGCGAGAGCGCACAGTCCGGGGCCCTGATGGTCAGGTCGGCCGCATTGCCCTCGGCGTCGGTGGTGCGGGAGGCCGTGAAGCCGTCGCCGGTGATGTTCACCGCAACGCCTTCCGCCGGGGCCGACTGCCGGGCCTGATATGCCTGGATGCGCAGAATTCCGGTCGTCATAAGCAAAAACTCCTTTGCTGCAACAGATTGTCTGGGTTCACATCCAGTCTATGACCTTTGCGCGGAAGAAGTGCAGCAGACAGCAAAAAACCACCCGCCCGGCATCGCAGGGATGCCCGGACGGGTGGTTTTTATCGGGAGCTTCACTCTGATTCGGAAGCGGAAACTCAGCGCTTGTATTTGGCCGCAGCCTGCAGACGCTGCATGGCGCGGTCCAGGGCGATCTTGCTCTGGTAGTACTCGTGCATACTCTGCTTGTGCTGCAGCCGCTCTTCGGCACGGATGCGGGCGGCTTCGGCGCGGTTGCGGTCGATGTCCTCGGGCCGCTCGGCACTGTCCACCAGCAGCAGGACGAAGGTGGGGGTCACTTCGGCAATGCCGTCGCCCACCAGCACCTCCCGGGCCTCGCCGTTGACGGTGAACTTTGCAATGCCCATGTTCAGGGCCACCAGCACCGGGTTGTGCCCGGCCTGTACGCCGTACACACCGTCGCCGGTGGGCAGGACAAGGCTCTCGCAGTCGCCCTGATAGAATTCACCGCTGGAAGCCGTGATGTTCAGCATGAACTTTTCCATCAGACGGCACCGCCTTTTTCCTCCGCCTGTTTGTCTGCGTACTTCTTGCGGGCATCATCCAGGGTGCCCACATTGAAGAAGGCCCACTCGGGCAGGTCATCGCACCGGCCGTCCACAATGGCGGCAAAACCCTTGACGGTCTCTGCCAGCGGGACATAGACGCCCTTCAGGCCGGTGAAGTTCTCGGCCACAGCGAAGGGCTGGGAGAGGAACTTCTGCAGCTTGCGGGCGCGGGTGACGGTGAGCTTGTCTTCCTCGCTCAGTTCGTCCATGCCCAGGATGGCGATGATGTCCTGCAGCTCCTGATAGCGCTGCAGTGTTGCCTGCACCTTCCGAGCCACACGGTAATGCTCTTCGCCCACGATGTCGGCTTCCAGAATACGGGAGGTGGAAGCCAGCGGGTCCACGGCGGGGTAGATGCCCTGCTCCACGATCTTACGGCTCAGGACGGTAGTAGCGTCCAGATGGGCGAAGGTGGTGGCGGGGGCCGGGTCGGTCAGGTCATCGGCGGGGACGTAGACGGCCTGCACCGAAGTGATGGAGCCGTCCCGGGTGGATGTGATGCGCTCCTGCAGGGCACCCAGCTCATTGGCCAGGGTGGGCTGATAGCCCACGGCGGAAGGCATCCGGCCCATCAGGGCGGAGACCTCACTGCCTGCCTGCACGAAACGGAAGATGTTGTCGATGAACAGCAGCACGTCCTTGTGGGTCTCCTCACGGAAATATTCTGCCATGGTCAGACCGGTCTCAGCGACCCGCATACGGGCTCCGGGAGGCTCGTTCATCTGACCAAAGACCAGTGCGGTCTTGCTCAGAACGCCGGAAGCGTTCATCTCGCCCCAGAGGTCACAGCCCTCGCGGGAGCGCTCGCCGACACCGGTGAAGATGGAGTAGCCGCCGTGCTCGGTGGCCACGTTGTGGATCAGCTCCTGGATCAGCACGGTCTTGCCGACACCGGCACCGCCGAACAGGCCGATCTTGCCGCCCTTGGCATAGGGGGCCAGCAGGTCGATGACCTTGATGCCGGTCTCCAGGATCTCAGTTGCAGGCTTCTGCTCCGCAAAGCCGGGGGCCTTGCGGTGGATGGGCCAGTGGGGCAGATCGTCCACCGGGCCCTTGCCGTCGATGGGACGGCCCAGCGGGTCGAACATCCGGCCCAGAGTGCCCTCGCCCACCGGGGCGTTCAGGCCGTGGCCGGTGGCGGTGACTTCCATCCCCTTGCCCAGACCTTCGCTGGCAGAAAGCATGATGCAGCGCACCGTCGTTTCATTGACGTGCTGCGCCACCTCCATGGTGCGCTCCGTGCCTTCGGCGGTCACGGTCAGCGCTTCCTGCAGGGCAGGCAGCTTGCCGCCGGTGAACTTCACGTCCACAACGGGGCCGGCTACTCGGATAATAGTTCCCTGTATCATACAATTGCCTCTTGCATTATGTTGTGTGGGATGTGTTTCTCCCCCAACGGGAGGAGAAACGCATCCGGCATTACTCGTTATTCTGTACCGCCGCCGCGCCGCCGATGATCTCGGTGATCTCCTGGGTGATGGACCCCTGACGGGAGCGGTTATACTCCAGCTGCAGATCATGGATCATATCCTTGGCGCTCTTGGTGGCGGAATCCATGGCGGTCATGCGGGCGCTCTGCTCAGCGCAGAAGCTCTCGGTCATGGCGCCGAAGATCATGCCGTGCATATAAATAGGTGCCGTCTGCTCGAACACCGTCCGGGCATCGGGGAACATCTCCATCTCGCCCCTGGGGTCGCCCAGACCCTTGGGGGCGGGCTGCAGATGCGCCCGGTCCAGCGGCAGCAGACGCTCCATGACCGGCTCGCTGGTCAGAGCATTCTGGATCTTGGTATAGACGATATAGATCTCATCCAGCTTGCCGGACTTGAAGTCATCAATGGCGTCCACGGTGATGTCGCGGGCCCGCTGCAGGGTGGGAGCCGTGGCACCATAATGGAAATCCTCCACCAGACGGCTGTCCTTGTGATAGAAGGCACGGTAGCCGGTCTGACCGACCACATAGAACCGGTCGTTCTCATCTGCGTGTTCCTTGAGGAACTTGATCAGATTCTGGTTGAAGGCACCGGCCATGCCCTTGTCCGCCGTCAGCACCAGATAGGCCCGCTTGGGGTTCTCCAGCTGGCGCTCGTGGAAGAAGGGATGTTCCGGCTCATCGGCCAGATGCGGCACCACACGGGAGATGGTGTCCCGCATCCGGGTGAAGTAGGGCAGAACGTTCTGGTAGTTCTGCCGTGCCTTGCGGAGCTTGGAGGAGGAGATCAGATACATGGCATTCGTGATCTTCATGGTATCCTGAATGCTCTCGATCCGCTCCTTGAGCAGCTTACTGGACGACATGGCTCTCCCCTCCCGCATAGGCTTTCCATGCGGTCAGGATGGCATCCACCTGCTCCGGGGTGATCTTGCCCGTAGCGGTGATGGCATCCATGGTGCCGGAAACATCGGCACGGAACTGCCGCAGGAAGGCACCGGTCTTTTCCCGCTGCTCGGCAATGGGAAGCTCATCCAGCATCCCGTGGGAGGCCAGGGTGAGGATCACGACCTGCTCGGCATCGGACTTGGGCTGATACAACGGCTGCTTGAGCATCTCGGTCAGGGCCTTGCCGTGTTCCAGCTGGCGGCGGGTCTCCGCATCCAGATCGGAGCTGAACTGGGCGAAGGACTCCATATCCTTGTACTGTGCCAGCTCGATACGCAGGTTGGCGTTGGCCTTCTTCATGGCCTTGGTCTGGGCAGCGCCGCCCACACGGGAGACCGACAGGCCCACGTTGACAGCCGGGCGGTTGCCTGCGTTGAACAGGGCGCTCTCCAGGAAGATCTGACCGTCGGTGATGGAGATGACGTTGGTCGGGATATAGGCCGAGACATCGCCCGCCTGGGTCTCGACGATGGGCAGGGCGGTGATGGAACCGCCGCCCAGGTCATCCCGCATCCGGCAGGAGCGTTCCAGCAGACGGGAGTGCAGATAGAACACGTCGCCGGGGTAAGCCTCACGGCCGGGGGAGCGGCGGAGCAGCAGGGAGATGGCACGGTAGGCCACCGCGTGCTTGGACAGATCATCGTAGACGATCAGGACGCTCTTGCCCTTGGCCATGAAATACTCAGCCAGAGCCGTACCGGCGTAGGGTGCGATATACTGCAGGGGTGCCGAATCCGAAGCCGTGGCCGCCACGATGGTGGTGTAGCTCATGGCACCGTGCTTTTTCAGGTCCTCGGCCACACGGGCGATGGAGGATGCCTTCTGACCGATGGCCACATAGATGCACAGCACACCGGTGTCCTTCTGGTTCAGGATGGCGTCGGTGGCAATGGAGGTCTTGCCGGTCTGACGGTCGCCGATGATCAGCTCACGCTGACCGCGGCCGATGGGGAACATGGAGTCGATGGCGAGGATGCCGGTGTGAAGGGGGGTATCCACGCTCTGGCGCTCCAGAATGCCGGGGGCCTGCTTCTCGATGGGGTTGTAGCCTTCGGCCTGCACCGGGCCCTTGCCGTCGATGGGCTCGCCCAGGGGGTCGATGACGCGGCCCAGGAAGCCGTCGCCCACGGGGATGCCGGCGCGCCTGCCGCTGCGGGTCACCAGAGTGCCCACGCCCACGCTCTCGGCACCGTCGAACAGCATGATGCCCAGCTTGCCCGGGTCCACGCTCTCCACCATGCCCTTTGCGCCGTTCTCAAAGGTAACGATCTCGCCGTAAACGGCCTTGTCCATCCCCTCCACCTGCACGATGCCGTCGGCAGAGGCGATGACCACGCCGCCCTCTTCCGAGGTCTGTGCGGGCTTGTAATCCTCCACGCGGGTCTTGAGGGTGGCCAGAGAAGGCTTGCCTGCCATCATCTGGTCCAGCTGGTGACGGCCGGAGTTGTCGAACATCCGGTCGCCCACCTGCAGCACATAGCCGGAGAGCAGGCTCTCGTCCACCGTGACATTCAGGATGACTTCGGTGGCGTCGTAAAGTTTTTTGACCTCAGCCTTGATGCGGGCGATATCTTCCTCCCGCAGCTGATGGGCAGCGCGCAGGTCTGCCTTGACGATCCGGTTCTCGGCAAAGAACTCCTGGCTGAACTCAGTTGCCATGCTCAGCACCTGCTTTCTCCAGCAGATCGTCCAGCAGACGGGCGTCATCCTGCTCGGTCAGGTTCCGGGACAGCAGCTTCTCGCACATGGCGCGGGCCAGAGCCGTGGTCTGTGCATCGGCCTGGCGCAGCTTGTTCTGGCGCTCGGCCTCGGCAGCTGCCTTGCCCTCTGCAACGATGGCATCGGCCTGCTTCCGGGCATCGGCCAGCAGCTGCTGCTTCTCGGTCTCAGCCTGCTGCTCGTAGGCGGTGCGCCGGGCAGCCGCCTCGTTGTCCACGCCGCGCAGCTTCTCCTGCGCAGCATTCATGGCCGCAGCGGCCTCTTTCTTGGAGGTCTCGGCGGCGTTCAGGGCGTCATCCACCTGCTTCTGACGCTGTGCAATGATGTTCATGACAGGCTTGTACAGGAACTTGCGCAGCAGCAAAAACAGAACCAGAATGTTGACGACCGTATACAGAAGATTCAGATTCAGTGTCAGCATTCGTCATGCCTCCGTCATCAACCCAGGAACAGGATGATCAGCAGTGCAACGACGAAACCGAAAATGGCAGTACCTTCGGCCAGGGCAGCGCCCAGCAGCAGGTTGGTCTGGATCTTACCGGAAGCCTCGGGCTGGCGGCTGATCGCCTCCGTTGCCTTGCCCGTTGCGATACCGATGCCGATACCGCCGCCAATACCAGTCAGCGCCGCGATACCGGCGCCCAGAGCTACGAGTCCGTTCATAATTTCATTCTCCTTTGATCAATTCAATCTTCTTCTCCCATGGTCTCTTTCATGAACAGGGAGGTCAGGAACACAAAGACATACGTCTGGATCAGGCCATCGAACAGGTCAAAATACAGACTGAAGATGGCCGGAACAAAAACAGGAACCACAAGTTTGATCAGCTCCATGATGACGAAGGCGCCAAGCACGTTGCCGAACAGTCGCATACACAGGCTGGTCGGGCGGATGGCGATCTCCAGCACGTTCATGGGTGCCATGATCGGGGTGGGGGCTGCCAGACTCTTGAGGAAGCCGACCCCGCCGCGCGCGTGGATGCCGGAATACTCAATGAGGCAGATGCTCATCAGAGCAAGCGCCGCGGTGACATTCAGATCCTTCGTGGGGGGCTTGATGCCAAAGACACCGATCAGGTTGGAACAGGCGATATACAGCGCCACACTCATCAGATAAGGCACATACCGTTTGCCCTGCTCGCCCAGCAGCCCGGTGAAGAAGTCATTCAACATCGTCACGACCGTTTCCAGGATCGCCTGACGCTTGGTGATGTGGTCCACCCGCAGATTCCGCGTCAGCAGGATGGAACCAATGACCAGGAACGCCATGATGCCCCAGCTGACCACCACCGACTCCGGGATCTGAAGCCCAAAGACGGATACCATGTCAACGTTCAGCTCTTCTTTCAAAGCAGCAGTCAACGCATTCATTGATTTGCACTCTCTCCTTTCTCATTTTGTGTTCAGTATCATAGCACGATTTTTGCCGGTTTTACAGCCCCCGTTTCAATGTTCTACTTTTTGTTATATTCCATTTCCGGGTTTGGCGAAAACAGTTGTGCATTTTGTTGAATGTTCCTTGCTAAAACTATACTTTTTGCACAAGTTCTTTGCTGATTCTTAGCTTTTTGTTCCTTTTTTGCAGGGGTCTCGAAGCGGAATCGGCATATATATTCACTATATGTATAGCTGGTATATCAAATTTGTATGGGAAGCAGGGCTGAGATGTAAGGGCTGTACCGGGTTCACTTCTTCTCACCGCGGCGGAACAGCAGGCGGAAAATAGCACGAGACAGCGGGCCGCAGTAGAACATCTGCCAGCACAGGGCCATGGGGAAATTGCAGCCGAAGGTATGCACCCACGTGCCGAAGCTGGGTTCCTTGAACAGCACGGTGGCGATCAGGCTCATGACCGGGCACATCATGCAGACGATCATCAGCGAGATGGCATAGGTGATGAACTGGGGCCGGTCGGTGGGCTGCATAAAGCTGAATGCCAGCCGGGTGGCCAGCTTTTCCACCACGAAAAACTCCAGAATAAAAGCGGCGGGCACCATGATGGGCATTTCGTGCAGGGCCATCACGAAGGTGGCGTTGGTCACGCCGCCGGTGTTCAGGGCGACATTATAAACGATCATTCCATAAACCATAATGGCGGCCATAACAACGGTAAAGACGATCTTTTCAAGCAGGGTTTTCGGCATAGTTTTGAACTCCTTTTGATTGTTTCGTGGAAAACGTTCGCCGCGCCAAAACAAAAAAGAAGCCGGACAAAGGCCGAACCTTCGTCTGACTTCTTTGCGCGACTACCATTCATTGCCCGTTATGATAGCACAAATTTTTACCTCACATAAGGGTCCCGCGCTTATTTCTCGCTTTTTTCTACAAATCGTCCACAAACGACCCGAAAGTTTTGGTCGAGTTTCATGTATCCCAGCTTTTTGGACTTTTAGTGCAAAAACAAGGGGCAATTGTTGTACAGTCTGCGAATAGACAAGCCGCCCCGTTTTGAGTATAATAAAGCCAGAAACCAGAGAAGTACAGCAGAAGCTCAAACGAGAGCTAATCCCGCTGACTTGAAGCAGAAAGGAGCGAGACCGATGGTCGATATGGAACCCGCACAGTTTGGACAGACTGTCGGGGTTCGCTGAGAAGCGAAACAGAGGCTCTCCACAAACGGGATGTTTCCCCCGTATAAAAAGACAAAATCAAAGAGCCGGTCTTGAGCATCGATAATGCGAAAACAGAACAGTCTGTCAAATAGATTTCCTGGCAATTCAAATAGATCCGCTTGAGGTGATCTCATATGACGAGAACATTTACACGGATGCAGCTGTTTGAATGACCGAAAAGGAGTAACTCCAATGTACTGAGTAATGGAACCCCTGGCAAATCTAACTCGAAAGAATGTGGTAATATGAAATTCATCTTTATGATCTCTGTACCGCAGTCCAACAGTTAAGAGAAGGGTCAGTCCAATGTACTAGAGTAGTTCGTTCCCCTTGTAATCCATCTTCAGTTTCAGGTAGTTTCTAAGGAGAGTCACCCTATGAAACGCACAGTCCGAAAATGAGGAAACCCAAGGAGAAGAGGCTTATGACTCCGAAGAAGTAATTTACCAGCCGGATGAGGGCTTGCAACCGCCTCATCCGGCTGGATTTTTTATCGGCTTTTTTCTCCCCCGCTGGTTGAATTGCGTCCTTGCTTTTTCACCCCCCTATGCTATAATTGTGGAAAAAAGGGAGGTATCCGCCATGACATTGCAATTCTCCTGGGACAACCTGTTCCCCATCGTCATTGCCATCCTGATGTTCTTCTCCGGCATCCGCGATTTTCAGGGCAAAGACCCGCTGATCAATCTCCCCTTCAACCAGTACAACCGCGACCCCGAATACCGTGCTTTCTGGCAGAAGAAAAACGGCATCCTGTTCATGTTCAACGGCGTCATGGGCCTGCTGTCCTATCTTACGTCTTCTTCTCAGCTCTTCGGCGGCTTCCGTCTGATGGGCATTGCCGTGGCGGTGGATGTCGTTTACCTGATCGCCTACTACATCTGGGAACACAGTGCCGATTGAGAGTTGACAAAATCTCAAAAAAGAATGACCGCGGGTTCGGGCAAGCATCGGCGGTCATTTCTTTTTGCCATTTTTCCAGTTGAAAACAGTCCCCCTTGCGTCCCGTGCTTTTCTCTGCTACAATGAGAAAAAACGCAGGAGGTATTTTATCATGGTCAAGCACATCATTCTGTGGCAGCTGAAGGACGAGCTGTCCGAAACCGAGAAGGCCGCCGTTGTGGCCGGCATCAAGGAAGGTCTGGAAGGCCTTGCCGGCAAGATCCCCGGCCTGATCGACATCAAGGTCAACACCGGTGCCCTGCCCACTTCCAACGCCGATGTCATGCTGGACACGACTTTGGAATCCGTCGAGGCTCTGAAGGGCTATGCTTCTCACCCGGCCCATGTGGCTGTGGCCAACAGCAAAGTCCGCCCTTATTATAAAAACCGCGTCTGCATGGACTTTGAGGTCTGAGGTTGACAAACCCTCGTTTTTTGCGTATTATAATAAGAACAAGGGGGTTCTATGCCCCTTTGGAAAATGCGATCCGCTTTGACGAGGAGAGTACGCTCTGTCTGCGCCTGACAGAAAGCCCGAAGGATGGAACCGGGCAGGTATGCGCAGAGCCGAAGATGGCCTCTGAGCCGTGGGGGTGAAGATTGAGCCTCCGCCGGGTGCGCCCGTTACCGCGCTGGTGCTGTTGGTTCAGCACACAAGGTCCTGCCTGCAAGGGCAGGGCGAAGCAAGGTGGTACCACGGAAGTTCAGCTCCCGTCCTTGTCCGGATGTTTCCGGCAGGACGGGAGCTTTTTTGTGACACAGCCACATCAGAAAGGAAGAATGAAACCCCATGAGCGAGCACAAGACATTCTACATTACGACCCCCATTTATTACCCCAGCGACAAGCTGCACATCGGCCACAGCTACACCACCGTTGCCTGCGACGCGCTGGCCCGCTTCAAGCGGATGCAGGGCTACGATGTCATGTTCCTGACCGGCACCGACGAGCACGGCCAGAAGATCCAGGACAAGGCCGCCGACGCCGGTGTTACCCCCAAGGAATATGTGGACAAGATCGTTGCCACGGTCAAGGACCTGTGGAAGCTGCTGGACGTCAGCTACGACCGCTTCATCCGCACCACCGATGACTACCACATGGAGACCTGCCAGAAGATCTTCACCAAGCTGTACGAGCAGGGCGATATCTACAAGGGCGAGTACATCGGCCACTACTGCAAGCCCTGCGAGAGCTTCTGGACCGACAGCCAGCTGGTGGACGGCAAGTGCCCCGACTGCGGCCGTGAGGTCTACGATGCCCACGAGGAAGCCTACTTCTTCAAGACCAGCAAGTATGCCGACCGCCTGCTGAAGCTCTACGAGGAGAACCCCCAGTTCATCCAGCCCGAGAGCCGCAAGAACGAGATGATCGC
>CAKSZU010000016.1 GCA_934526125.1 uncultured Faecalibacterium sp.
ACAACGTGCGCCCGTAGCTCAGGTGGATAGAGCAACTGCCTTCTAAGCAGTGGGCCGGGGGTTCGAGTCCCTTCGGGCGCATTTATGTGGTGCCTTTAGCGTAGTCGGTTAACGCGCCAGATTGTGGATCTGGAGACCGTGGGTTCGAGTCCCACAAGGCACCCTTCAAAAGAAAAGACCTGAGATCGTAAGATCTCAGGTCTTTTTGTTTTACCGGTTTCTCTTCAGCTGTTCATCTGCCGGAGGATCTCCCGGATCTGCGCGGAGGAGTAGCCCTCCTTCAGCAGCTCGGTCCGGATGGCGGTGTCGCTCTTGCCCTGACTGCGGAGCCGGGCCGCGGTGTAGGGCACCGTGGTGCCGGACGAGACGCCGCTCCGGTTCACGCTCAGGTCTCCGCCCGTCAGGCTGCCGCCCGTGTCGGCGGTGCTGCTCTGACGCTTCGCCGCGGCTTCCGCCTCAGTGCCGGCTTTCCCGGCGCTGCGGCTGGCCCGGGCCTGCTTGCTCTCCCACTGGCTTCTGGCCAGTTCCAGCTTTTCGGCGGCAAGGGCATTGCTTGTCTGCTGCTGGCGCAGCTTGTCCTGATACTCCTGCTTTGCCTGCTCGTTTTCCAGCTGCTGCTGGGTCAGGCTGTCCTGCCGCTGCTGCTCCTGCATCTTCTGGCTCCAGGCCGTATCCGCCCGGTCGGCCTCGTAGGCGCGGTTGTTGGCGTAGATGTTGTAGCCGGTGCTCAGCAGGCTGCCCGCCATGGAGCCCAGACCTGCCGTGCCGGTGTAGGCCATCTGCACCGCGTCGCCGATGAGCCCCAGCACGGTGATCACATTGTTGAACACCTGCTGACGCCGGGCCGACTCGTTCTGCTCCTGCCCGGAGTAATACCCGTACAGATCATCCAGCTGCCCCAGATAATCCTGATAGCGGCCGTAGTCCTGCTGGTAGGCCTTCTGATAGGCATCGCTCTTCTGTTCCAGCTGGGTGTAGTAATCCGAAAGCTCCCGGTCATAGGCGCTCCGGGCGCTCTGTTCCTGCCCGTTCAGCTGGTCGATCCGGTCCAGCAGCTCCTCGCCGCCGCTCTGGTAGGTCTCCAGTGCCAGACGGTACAGCGTGGGCACCGCCTCGTTCAGGGCACCGATCTGCTGCTGGTAGGCCTGCCGGGCCGCACTGGCCGCATAGCTGGAACCATACCCGCCGGTCAGGGCAGCGGCCTGTGCCGCCGCATCCGCGCTGGCATTCTGGGCGTTCTGGGTATAGAGCTGGGCGTACTGGCGGTACAGCGGGTCCTGTCCGTAGCTGTACCGGAATTCCTTCCGGCCCGCCAGCTCCTCCAGCAGCCCGTCGATCTGGTCCTGGTAGCGGCTCTGATAGCTGCCGGGGCGGTTCTGCTGCCACTGCTTCAGCTCCCCCGCCGCGTCCGTCACCTCCTGTGCAGGGCGGTACTCGGCCGCAGCCAGGGCATTCTCCACATCCTGACGGGTCTTCAGCCCGCCCACGGTGTAGTCCTGTTTCTTTTTTTCCTCGCTCATGAAGTCTCCTTTCTCACGGGATACGGTCCAGCCGGGTGCAGAGTTCCTCCGAGAGGTTCTCGGTGTCCAGATTGCACAGCACATACTGCAGCTGTTCCTGCAGCTGGTACAGATAATTCCGCAGCGCCCGCGCATCCTCCGGGTCCATGTTGTCGCTCAGCCGGGGCAGTCCGATCTTGCCCAGACCCGCAATGCTTGCCATCGTTCATCCCTCCTGTTCCATTCTGCCGCCCCGAACCGTGCCGAAGCTCTTTGCCAGGCTCCGCAGGGTGATCTGCCCGCTGCCCCGCAGCCGGAGCCGCAGCGAGCCGCACCGGCGCGGCACAAGCGGAAGATCCAGACACCGGCGCGGGCCTTCCAGCGTCCGGGCCGCGGCTTCCTCCCATGGGCCGCCGTCATAGCTCATCTCCACGACAAGGCGGCTGCGGCAGGCGGCATCCAGCCGGAGCGTCAGGCGGGTCAGATACCGCTCTTCCGGGCTGTCCATCCCCAGATCCCCCGTGACCAGCTCAAATGGCACCTCCTGCTCGGTCCCGGCACCGCTCTCCCCGGCCGCTTCCCGGCCGGGGTCGGCGGCCCAGAGGGCACTGCCGTCCCAGAGGTAGAGCTGTCCGCCGGTGCTGGCCATCTCGCAGGAGCAGACATCCTCCTCATGCCAGAGTCCCCGCTCGGTATCATAGACCAGCAGCCGCACCCGGTCCTCCCGGGCGATGTGCAGGTAATACCGGCCGTCCAGTGCGCCGCCCACGGCAGCTTTCACGTTGGACAGCCGCCCCGCATCCAGCGCCGCCGAGACCTTGGCGGGGATGCTCCCATCCCATGCCATGACCCCGTCCGGCGAGAGATAATAGAGGGTCTCGTTCAGGACGCAGAGGCTCCTCGCCGCGTTCCGGGCCACACCCCGGCACCGCAGGGAGCTGAGCTGGAAATCCGACGGCCGCGAGCCGTACAATTTGTGCAGGGTATTTTCCTTGAAGAACAGCGCATACCCCATGCAGGTGGCCGCCCCGGTAAAGGGGCCGTCGCTGCCCACGGTGACGGCATAACTGTCGGCGGCGATGCCCCGGTAGCTGAACCAGTTGGTCGGGTCGCCCAGCTTGCAGGCATAGATGACGTTTTCCCGGCTGGAACAGCCCCAGACCCGGTTGTCGCACTCGGTCAGAAACTCAAGGTCCGGCACCCGCCGTTCCACCCGGACCGCTTCCGTCAGGACCATCTCCTGCCGCTCTTCCTCGTCCAGACTGACCCACACGGCACTGCTGCCGTTGCGGATCAGTTTCCCGTAGAACTTCCCGCCGCCGGGGTCCGCCCGGAGCCGCAGCCTGTTTTCGGCCGCATCGTACACGATCCGGTCTCCGTCCAGTTCCTCCCACTGCCCGGCTTCTTCCGCGCCGGTGCCGGTGAGGGTCACGGTGTCCCAGACCCGGAAGTCCGTCCCGATCCCCTCCGCCGTCACAAGGCAGTATTCCAGCGGGATGGGGGTCCAGCTGCCGGAGGCCTCGCTGTATTCTTCCAGCGTACTTCCGGCGGCGTAGGGCTTCTCCGGGTCGGCGATCTTCAGGAATCGCTGCCCGTCTGCCGGTTCCTCCGGCTCCTGTGTGCCCTTCGCGGTTCCTTCGTAGGTCTTTCCCTCTGCGTCGCAGGGGGCAAAGGTCACGCTGATCTCCCCTGCCTCCCACAGCGCCCCCAGGGACGCAGCCGTGCCGTCCGCGGTGTCAAAGGCGATCTTGTCCGGGAAGATCAGCACCCGGGTCCCGATGCCCACCAGCGTCTTGCGGCTGTCGGCCACGGCGTTCTTCACCCGCACCGGGCGGTCGGGGTCCTCGTCCGGGGTGTAGACCAGGTCCCGCCCGCAGACGGTCAGAAGCCCGTTGAGGTGATACATCCCGTTCAGCCCGGTCAGTTCCTGCAGCTTCCGGCGGGGCATCCGGGTACTCAGGGCCGGGAAATCCCGGGCCGAGAAGTTGAGCCCGGTACTGTATTCGGCTTCGGTGCAGCCGTAGGTCTCGTTGAGCCCTCCGAAGGCCCGCAGAAGGCTGCGGGTGTTGTTCAGGCTGCTGCGGTTCGCCAGGATCATCGGCTCACCTCCTTACCAGCGCCACCGGGCGCTTTTGGGCGGCTTTGCCCGCCGCCGCAGCCACGCCGACAGCTCTGCCGCGATGCTGTTGTACTGCGCCTGCTCCCCGGCATAGCGCTCCGTCTCGCCCAGGGCCGCATCCAGCCGGGCGCAGAGATAATGGGGATACAGCGCATCGAAGGGCGGCGGCACCAGAAGCTCGGTCTCATCCGCAAGCCCGCCCTCCTCGGGCCATGCAAGGTCTGCCCCCACACCGGCCCGGGCATTGCCGTTCGGTGCAAACAGCAGGGCACGCAGCATCCCGTCCTCCTCGCAGAGCCACCGCTGCCGGGTGCGCTCTTCCACCCGGCAGCCCGGCCGCAGCTCCCTGGTCTGTTCCAGGGCCTGTCCGACGGTCATTGTTCCGCCTCCTTTCAGCCGGCCGCCGTCTCGGCGGCGGCGATCCGCGCAGCGGTGCGCTCGTCCTGCAGCTGGCTGTGTTCCAGCACCTCGGCCACCTCCGGCGGCACCTCCACGTCCACGCCCCGGCGGATCTTGTAATTCACCCCGTTGACGCTGACGAAAAGGTCCTCCTTGTACCGGCCGTTGTCCCGGAACAGCCGGATGCGGACATTCTTTCTCTCTTCCATCTTCTTTCTCCTTTCCTTTGCAGACAGGCGGCTCAGTTGGCCGCTGCGGTAGCCGAGTAGCTGGACACGCTCTCGATCCGCACCATGTACTGCTCCACCAGACGCTCGGCGGCGCGCATTCCCTTCCAGCCCACCGAAGCGCGCTGGTTCAGAGGGTCATCGCCATAGCCCAGCTGCTTGACGATGTGTTCCAGGCCGCCGCCCTCCAGCTCGGTGACGCCGTAGGCGTGGGCACCCAGCACCAGAGTACCGAACACCGCCATGCCCGCCGGGCAGGACGCATCCTTCCAGATCTTGGCCTCGCTGGTCTCGATAAACCGGATGTTGCCCAGCTTGCCGATCTCGCCGCGGTACATGGTCTCCGGGTCCGCATACTTGTGGGCCTCCACAAACTCGCGGCAGGTCTTGAGGTCGTAGGCTGCATAGGGGTGGATGATGGCGATGTAGCTGTCGCCGATGGGGTCGGCGTTCATGGCACCCAGCTGCGCTGCCGCCTGGAAGAACAGCTTCGGGGTCAGGGTGCAGCTCTGGTCCAGATCCTTGCGGCTGGTCACGGCAGTCTCGGTGCCGTCCGCATTCTGTCTGGGGGCATACAGCACATTGGTGCCGCCTGCCAGCACATCCCGGGTGATGCTGTCCATGGTGCGCCCGGCCTGGCTTGCCAGCACACGAGTGGCCTGCACCACGTTGTTGTCGATGGCAGTCATCTGCAGCACATCGGTCAGCGGGGTCCAGCCGCCGTACTGGTGCAGGTCGCTGGTAATGGTGGTCACGTTCAGGGCCTGCCCGTTGGGGGTGACGCCCTCGGTCAGCGGGGTTGTCGCCTTGGGCAGGCTGTCGTACTTGCGGAACTCGATGGTCTTGCCGCCATTCTGGGGCACCGGGTAGTAATCCGCGAACTGGTCATGCACCAGCCGGGGCTCGGCCTGATCGATGAGCCTTTTCTCATAGAAGGTCTTCATCTCGGGGGACATGGACGCAGTCGCGTTCAGGGGTGCGTCCGCTGCAAACATCTGGAGATCAAAAACGTAATTTTTCATAGCATGGGTCCTTTCTTCTGTTTATTCTATCTCCGGCCCTTCCGGGCCGGTTTTCCGGTCAGAATGTGATCTTTGCGCCGTGGAGGGCCTGCCGTTCCAGCGCTTCCCGCTGGGCGCGGGTCATCCGGTTCACGTCGGCCCCGGTGACGGCAGCACCGCCGGGGCGGGTCCCGTTTTCGGCCGGGCGTCCCGCCCTCTGCCGGATCCGCTCCACAACGCCCTGCTCCACGGTGCGGGCCGTCCGGGCAAGGGCATCGTCATAGTGGGCCAGCCGGTAGGCGTCCGCCATCCGCATCCCGGGCAGCTGCATCAGCCGCCGCATCTCCGAGTTCTGCAGCTCCTTCTGCAGCGAGAACTCCGGCACGTCCCGGCGCATCACGGCCTCTTCCGCCGCCCAGCGGCGGTGCAGCTGTTCCACGGCGTTCCGGCCCGGGAAGTGTTCCGGCAGGGCCGGACGGGACTTTGCCGGTTCCGGGTCTGCCGGGGCAGGCTGCGGTTTTTCCGGCTCTGGCGTTTTTTCCGCCGTGTCCGGTTCCGCCTGCCCGGCCCGTTCCCCGGGCTTCAGGGTGCCGGACGCCACGGCCTGCTGCTCCTGCGCCGTACTCAGGGCCGGGGCCGCCTCGCCCTCCGCAAAGAGCTGCAGGTCCATCATGGCCTGTCCGCCCCGGTCACTCAGGTCGGCAAAGCGGAGGTTGTCCGGGTAGCGCTCCGCCAGCAGGGCAAAGCCGGTCTTGGCCAGCTCAAAGGCCCCTTCCACCCAGGGCGGGTAGGGTGCCGGTGCCGTCACCACCAGCCGGGGGCCTTCCGGTTCGTCCCAGGCATCGCTGCGGACGTTCTCTTCCCCGGCCAGCAGGCTGATCAGCGCCTGCATCAGGGTGCTGGCCCCGGCGCAGACGATATCCTGCCCTGCCGGGGCATAGCCCGCATGGCCGCCGGCTTCCAGCCGCAGGGTCGGCCCGTGGGGGCCGTCCGGTTCCGTGTAATTTACCTTGATCATTGTTTCACTCCTTCCATGGCATCTGCCATTGCCTTTGTACTCAGGTTCTCCCCGGCACCGCTCAGCGTTCCGGTGAACCGGGCCAGCTGGTTCTGGGCCGCCGTCAGCCGGACGGCCAGGGTCCCGTTCTGCCGCACCCTCTGGCGCACTTTTTCGATGCCCTCAAAGTCCATCATCTCCAGCGCTGCCAGAGCCGCATCGGCATTCTGCGGGGCAAAAAAGCCCAGCTGATAGCACTCCTTGGCGGTCTCGTTCTGCGACAGGCGGCTGAAGGTAGATTTTTTCTCGGCACTGACCACGATGTCGAACACCGGCTCCCGGCTGCCCAGCTCCACACCGGCCACGCTCTCTGCCGGGCGGGGCCGCAGCGCAGCCCCCGAAAAGGGCACGAACTCGCTGCCGCCGGTGGGGCCGACGATCCGGAACACCCGCTCTTCGTCATAGAACTGCCGCATCAGGTCGATGATGAGGTAACACTCCCGGGCAAAGGCGCGGTAGGCGCTCTTGAGCATATCCCGGCTCAGCTTGCTTCCGGCCTCCTGTAAGGCGGCGATGGCTGAAGCCGCTGTCACGCCTCCGGCCGTACCGCCCTGGGTCATGTCCCGGTTGCCGCTGATCTCTTTCAGCTCCTCGATCCGGCTGCTGCGGTAGCTCAGGCTGTTGCCCTGCAGCCCCGCCGTCTGCAGCGGCCGGAAGCTTTCCTCCCCCAGCCGCCCGGCCACATGGATGATGTCCCGGCTCAGATCCGCCAGCTCTTCCTCGTTGACCCCCGCCGTATCGCTGAGGACATACCGCTGCTTCGAGGCCAGCAGGACATTCTCGTCCATGGCATGGTTCATCCGGTCGATGGCCATCTGGCATTCCTTCATCACATCGATGTAGCCGAACCCCGCCGGGCTGTCCTCCTCCATGAAAAGCGGATCAAAGACAAAGGGATACTTTCCGTGGTCGTAAAACCCCCGGCCTGCCAGAAGCGGGTCATCCTCGCTGGCATAGAGGACGACCCCATTGCAGAACTTGCAGTAATGGAGCAGGACCCGGCCGTTCTCATCCGGCTTTTTGTAATACCAGTCCACCACCACGCTCTTGTCGGCGGTGTCCAGCCCGCCGTCGTGGAGAAAGCGCGGAACTTCCAGCGCACTGCCGCCGTGGCCCTTCAGCTGGGGCCAGCGGGTTTCCAGCTGCTTCGTGTTCTCCATGCTCAGGGAGAAAAAGTGGGGCGAGGACTGGATGTCGTTCACTCCCGGCTCCCAGTAGAGCATCAGCAGGTTCATGGGCCGGACGGCGATCTCGCCCACGCCGCCCCGGGCCTCCGGGTCCCAGAACACCCCCTTGACGCCGGTGCCCTGCTTGAGCTTGCGCCACCAGGTATCGCTGTACACCTGTTCATAGTCCGCCTGCTCCAGAACCACCGGCAGGATGCTGGAAAGCACCCGCGCGGTCTGCTCGTCGTCCGCCGCCCGGGGCAGGACATTGGGGGCGGGATAGTTGTCCATGGCATCGGCGTGCTTGTTGGCGATGGAGTTGAACAGCCACCCGCTGGAAGGCTGCGGCTTTCCCTCCATCATGGGGTTCTGGTAATTTTTCCAGTGGCCCATCCGGAACCACAGCTCATTGTCCACCAGCCGCCGGTCCAGCGCCGCCTTTCCCGCCTTGTACTTCTGTAAGATCGCAGTGGCCTCCGCCACTTCCTCCGGCCCCACCCGGGGTCTGTTTTCGTCCATAGGTTCTCCTTTCTTTTTTCAGCAGCCCTGTCTCCAGCTGAAGCTGGCCTCGCAGATGTCATGGCTCTCCCTTTGGGAGAGCTGGCGAGCGAATGCGAGACTGAGAGGGCAAGCCCGCTACACCCTGTAAAACCGCGCTTTCCGGTGCAGTTCCAGCGGATCGTCCCCCGCCGGAGGGCTGACGGCCTGCCGGGGCGGTGCCATGGGGTGTTCCATCAGCACATAACGGCATTCATCGTAGATATGATCCTCCTGCCGGGTGTCGATGTCCTCCACGTTGCTCTCGTCATAGACGAGGTTTGGCAGGGTGCGGATGAAATGCCGGCAGCTGTGGAACACCTGAAACATGGGCCTGCCCCCGGCATCAAAGGCCAGCCGGTAATGGAACTGCATCTTTCCGGCCAGACGGGTGTTGTCCCCGGGCATCCAGTGCAGGAAATTCGGGCTCCGCTCCATCATAGAAGCGATGCTCTCTCCCCGGCTCTCATCAAAGATAGCCGGGTCTGCCACGCCCAGGATGGTGCGCCCTTTCAGCAGCGGGTCGTTCTGTTCCACCTCCCGGATCCGCCTTGCCTGTTCCACCGGGTCGATGCGCAGGCCCTCGTTGGGGCGTCCGGTGCAGCCGTACAGCTCCCGGATGCGGTAGAGCCTCCCCTCCTCGTCGGCCGTATACCAGCCCACCGAAAAAGGCCGGGAGAAGCCGAAATCGTAGCCCCGCCAGATCTTCCAGTGCTTCGGGATCGGAAACGGCGCGATGACGTGGGTCCAGCGCTGATCCTGATAATGGGAAGGGTCGTTCCGCCATTCCGTGAACACCTGCCCCGAAAAGCTGTCCCAGCTCCCGTAGAGCAGGGCCTGCTTTTCCGCCTCCGGCAGGGAGGCGAGGCTGGCCAGGTAGTCCGGGTCGTTTTCCAGCAGGGCCGGGTTGTCGAACACGCTGCTGGGGATGAACACCCGCGCCCGTTCCAGCACCTTTTCCGTGCCGTCCGGCATCCGCACCGGCAGTTTCTCCACGATGGGGGTGCCGGGCGGGGCGGGCGTGATGAACCGGGCCTTGACCCAGCCATGCCCCACCCCGCCGGGGTTGGTGGTCGCCCGCAGATAGACCCGGGTGCCCGGGCCGGTGGGGCGGTTGCGGCTCATCATATAGCTGTACTCTTCCCATTCAAAATGGGTCAGCTCGTCAAAGCCGATGAAGTCGAAGGCCTTTCCCTGATAATTCGTCCGGTCCTTGGTGTACTGCATGGAGCCGAAATAGATCTTCGCGCCGCTGGGGAACACCCACACATGGCTGGCAGCATTGTACTGCGCCGCCGGGAACGCCCTCCGGTAATACATCTGGCTCTTGTCCACCAGGTCGGACAGCTGCGGGTAGGTCTTGCGCAGGATCAGTCCCCGGTAATGGGGGATCTGCACCTGCCGCAGCGCTTCGATGACCAGTGCATCGCTCTTGCCGCCGCCCGCCGCACCGCCGTACAGCACTTCCGGCTCGGGCCGCCGCAGGAACTCGGCCTGCTTCGGCTGGGGTCTCCATACGATCTCTGTACTCATACATCCTCCACGGCTGGCAGCAGCACCACGCCGCACTCGGCCTGCCCGGCCCCGGCTCCCTGCTCGTTCAGGGTCTTTGCCACGGCGGCCAGATCCTTCAGCACACCGGTGGTCTCCTTCAGCTCCCGGAGGGCGGAGGCGTTTTCTCCCCCGGCCTTCCGGGCCTTCTGGCGTTCGCTCAGCTCCCGCACCTCCTGTGCCAGCATCGTGCTCAGCAGGTCGGTGGCCCGCTGCAGACTGGCAAGGCTCCGTTTTCCTGCCGCCCGTTTCGTCTGTGCCATCCTGTGTTCTCACTTCCTTTCGTTTGGGTCTGGCAAAAGGATACCACAGCCCCGCCCCGGCCGACAGTGTGTCCTTTTCGGCTCCGTTCCGTACATTTTGTGCAGCAAGAATCCAGTCTGTATAAAATTTAGTCCGTATTTTTCACGCTGTTCCGTTCTTTGCAGAAAAGTCCAGGTTTTTCCCGCATTTTCCGTGCCCGGGCACATCTGTCTTCTGAAGTGTTTTTGGGCGCAAAAAAGGCACCCTGTCCGCCCCTTGCGGGGCAGGACAGAGTGCCTGCGTTTCAGCTTTTTTGTTACAGGGTCTCGATGCGGTCAAACAGCGCACCGGCAGCCTCTACGGCTTCCTTGCTGCCAAAGGCCACACGGATGCCGCCTGCCATCTGTGCGGCAAGCCCGGCCGCCTGCGTCCGGACCGTCTCCGCCGTCACGCTGCACAGGGCCCGGCGCTCTTCCGCCGCCATCGCATCGGTGATGCCGCAGAAGTACCGGCGGTCCAGCTCCTTGGCTTCGGCGCTGGGCTTTCTGGGCGAATCCAGCTCCGACACGGTGCCCACGATGAACTCGGTCAGGTCCTTTTCGGTGTACTCCCGGCCTGCCAGCGCTTCCGGCGCTTTGGCAAAAGTGTCGTAGCTTTCGGTCATGTGGGGGTCGCGGTAGGTATACAGCGCCTCGAATTCCGCACGGTTCAGCATCCCGGTGCCGTAGGCACCGCCCACTTCCCGGATGTTGTGCCACAGATACTCATAGCTCATGATCCGGGCCAGCACCCGGCGGTCGGCCTGCCGCACCTGGGGCCAGGCCAGGATGTCGTAGTTGACGCCGCCGTCGATGATGAAAGCCTCGTTGACCGGTGCCGTCAGCTCCTCGGTGTAGGGCTGCGGGGCTTCCCGCCCGGCCTCGGCGAAGGCGCTGCCGGGCAGCAGGGTGCGCAGCTGCTCCATGGCCTCGTCGCTGCCATGCAGGCTGACAGTCAGGGCTGCATGGTGCAGCACCTTCTCCCGCACGGCTTCCAGCTTCCGGCCCATGGCGGCCCAGTCGCCCTTTTCCAGCAGGTCACACAGGAAGTGATACCCCGTCACACCGCTGCACCGCTCGCTGAGGGCATACTCCACCGAGTAATGGGACGCCGCCCGCACGGAAGCGTACTGGTTGCCCTGCTGGATGAACTGCTGTTCCATGCTCAGCTTCTGCTGATTCAGCACCCGGACAAAGGCGGCCTCAGCCCCGGCTCCGGTCAGGCAGGTCTTGTAGAGGTACTCGCCGCCCAGTTCCACGGCCTTGTCCAGATTCCGTTCCAGCAGGCTCATGCTCAGGGTCAGCTTGGCATGGCAGGGGCTGCCCTCCTGCCGGCCGGTCCAGAAGCTGATGCAGGCGGTGCTGCTGCCCAGCCAGGTGCTGCGCCGGGTCTGCAGCTCCCGGGCCGTATGCTCCGGGGTGTCCAGCTCGTCCAGAATGTCGGTGAGCAGGTCCAGATACTGGATCTCTTCCGGGGTGCAGCGGCCCAGATCATAGTAGAAGTTCAGGTACAGGCTGCCCTTGGAGGGGTGATGCAGCACCTCTGCCCCGGCCAGCGTTTCCACGGTCCCGGCGGCACTCTTCTCGCCCTCGCCCAGGTCCGCCACGGTCAGGGGATGGTCCAGCACCAGCTTGCCCTCCGTGCGCACCGGCGCGGCGGCGTCCGCCTTCTTCTCCGGGTGGGTCGGGGTCTGGATGACCTGCACCGGCTCGGCCAGCAGCAGCTCCCGCAGCAGGTCATTGAACCACCCGGTGGAGAGCTTCTCCCGCAGGGAGGCAAACAGATCGTTGGTGTGCAGCAGCAATGCCGGGTCGCCGGTATGCAGCCAGCCCGTGGACGCATGGATGGCATCCAGCACACCGTCCGGCAGGCTGCCTGGCCGCTCCAGCATGGCAAACTCGGCCGCGTTCAGGCTGGCCAGCAGCAGCTCTTCGGGGATGCCCTCGGCCAGCAGCTCTTCCACGGCCCGCTTCACCCCGGCGGCAAACTTCGGTGCCGTCTCTGCCGTGGCCCCCCGCAGCACCAGTTCCAGCGTGGGCTGCAGGGTGCTGTCGTCAAAGCCGACGTCGATATCCGCGCCCAGCTCCTGTTCCAGCAGGGCCGCCTTCAGGGGGGACTGGTTGGTGCCCAGCAGGGCATCCAGCAGGATCTCCACCCCCAGCTGCCGCTCCCGGTCCGCAAAGGCACCGGTGTACCAGGCCAGGGCGCACTGCACCTGATCCGGCTCCGGCTTCTCGGTGTAGTAGGGGATCTCCACCCGCACACCCTTCTGCTCTTCCTGCAGCGTCAGGCGGGGACGGCTGCCGCTCCGGGGCATCCGGCTCAGGTACTGCTCGTCCAGGAAGGCCAGCTTCTCTGCCATGTCCATCTTGCCGTACAGGGTGATGCAGCAGTTGTCGGCGCTGTAATGGCGGCGGTACACCCGCTGATACTTCTCATAGGTCAGCGACGGGATGGACTCCGGGTCGCCGCCGGACACAAAGCCGTAGGCCGTATCCGGGAACATCGCCCGCTCCAGCGCGTCCTGCAGCTGGGCATCCGGGGCCGCCAGCGCGCCCTGCATCTCGTTGTACACCACGCCGCTGACGGTGCCGTCCGCGTCCCGGTGCCAGCCCTCCTGCTCGAACACGGCTTTATCCACCATGGCCAGCGGGCAGAACACCGCGTTCAGGTAGACGTCCATCAGGTTCTTGAAGTCGGTCTCGTTGGGGGTCGCAAAGGGGTACACCGTCTTGTCCGGGAAGGTCATGGCGTTGAGGAAGGATGCCATGCTGCTCTTGAGCAGCTGCAGGAACGGCGAGGTCACGGGATACTTCTCGCTGCCCGCCAGCACCGAGTGTTCCAGAATGTGGAACACGCCGGTGTCATCGGAGGGGAAGGTGCCGAATCCGATGCCGAACGCCTTGTTGGTGTCCTCGTTCTCCACCAGAAGGACGGTGGCGTCGCTGAGATCATGGGCCAGGATGGTCAGGGTGCCGTGCTGCTCGGGGCAGGGCTCCTGCCGCACGACGGTATAGCCGGGATAGTTCATGTTCTTTCTCCTTTGGGGATATTTTTTGTTTTTATTGTATCACGCCCGGCCGTAAGGTGCAACAAACAAAAAGGCTCCCCTCGGCGGGGAGCCCAAAAAGCAGAAAAACCAGCGCGGCTCAGTCCGTGATCTTTCCGGTCCTGCAGGAGACCCGGAACAGCACGAAGCCTATGATGAACAGCACGATCAGGGAGCCGACGCCCACATTGGCGCTGCCGGTCAGCTGGCTGCCCACGCTGACGATCATGGTGCCCAGGAAGGACGCGCCCTTGCCGCAGATGTCGAACAGGCCGAAATACTCGCCCGACTTCTCCGGCGGGGTGATCTTGGCAAAGTGGCTGCGGCTCAACGCCTGCACACCGCCCTGGAACATGCCCACGATGACAGCCAGCACCCAGAACTGCCACTGCTGCGTCAGGAAGAAGGCGAACACCGCGATGCCCGCATAGGCCGCGATGCAGACCGGGATCAGGGTGGTGGAGGGGTACTTTGCCGACAGCCGCCCGAAGATCAGCGCCGAGGGGAACGCCACGATCTGGGTCAGCAGCAGCGCCAGCAGCAACCCGGTGGTGTCCAGACCCAGAGCCGTGCCGTAGGCCGTGGCCATGTCGATGATGGTATACACGCCGTCGATGTAGCAGAAGAAGGCCAGCAGGAACCAGAACACCTGCTTGTCCTCATGCAGGTGGCAGATGGTGCTGCCGATCCGGGCGAAGCTCTGCCGGATGGCGTGCTGCTCCACCTCCACGAAATGCAGCTGCTTATAGCTCTTCAGCAGGGGCAGGGTGGTCACCAGCCACCAGGCCGCCGTGATGAACAGGGCGATGTTCAGGGCAGTCATCTGGGAGATGCCGATGCTCCCGGCCCCCAGCACCAGCGACAGGCAGACCAAAAAGGGCACACAGCTGCCGATGTAGCCCCACGCATACCCGCGGGCCGAGACCTCATCCATCCGCTCCGGGGTTGTGACGTCCGCCAGCATGGAGTCGTAGAACACCAGACTGCCCGAGAAGCCCACCTTGGCAAAGATGAAGATCAGCAGGAAGGGCAGCCAGGTCTTGGCCAGCCCCATGGCGCAGCAGCCCGCCACGCCCACCGCAAGGCAGAGGATGAAGATCGGCTTCTTGAAGTTCCGGGTATCGGCCAGGGTGCCCAGAATGGGGCTGAGGATGGCCGTGATGACCGTCACCGCCGAGGCCGCATAGCCCCAGTAGGCCAGATACTCCACCGGGCTCAGGCCGCCGGCCTCTGCCAGTGCATTGAAGAAAATGGGGATCAGGGTGGCCACCAGCAGCACAAAGGCCGAGTTGCCCACATCGTACAGGATCCATGCCCGTTCCAGCCCCGTCAGGCGGAACTTCTGTTTTGTCTGTTCTTCCATTCGTTTTGATTCCTCTCTCAGTTTTCCCCGAAGGTATGGTCGTAGGCCGCATCCAGTGCCGCGCCGCTGTCCAGCCCTGCCGCGTATTCCGTGATCAGCCGCACCGCCAGCGGCACCGCCTTCTGATACAGCGCCTCCAGCTCCGCCCCGCTTTTTTCGCACAGGGGGTTGGGCCGGGGGGTCGCCACCAGCCCGTGCATGAACTCCCACTTGCCCGCCAGCCGCATGGCCGTCAGCACCACCCAGCGCTTGGCCGGGTTGGATGCCTGCAGCAGGTGATGCACCGTCAGCATCCCCTTCATGGCCGCATAGGTCTCGTCCACGGTGATTCCCTCATAGAACGGGGCCGCCACCGCGGCCCGCGCCCGGCTGGGCAGGATATGGCTGGCCGTGAAGAACTCCATCGGGTCCTGCCCGTCCTCCCGCAGAAGCCGGTTGTCGAACTCGGTTTCGATCTCGCAGTGGCTCACGCCGCTTTCCCGGACATACTGCTCCACATAGGGGTGGCAGGTGCTGTCCAGCGCAAAATGGCAGACGAACCCCAGCGCGTAGGCCAGAGCCGCGTCCCGGTCCGGGGCCGCTTTTACGACCTCCCGCGCCCGGGCAAAGAACACCCGGCCCGGCTCCTCGTGCATGGCATTGCCCAGCCGGCTCACCGGGTTGGACTGCAGGGCCTTGTAATAGAACAGCAGGTCCGGCCCGTGCAGGCCCAGATCATACAGCGCCCGGTTCGGGGCAATGACAGCCTGCAGCTGCCCGGGCAGCTGCGCCAGAACGTCCGCGCCGAAGCGGCGGTGTGCATAGGTGGATGGCATCAACTTTCTCCTCCTCTGTCTTTCGTACAAGACCCAGTATAACAGAATCCCGCGCCGCCCGCTACCCTTTCCTGTCTGATTTGTGTAAAATTTTTGAGTTATTTTGTCACCCTGCCCCAAAATCCCTGCCGGATTTATACACTTTCACAAAATTTTTCAAAAGCTCTTGAAATCCGGATGGGGTGGGGGGTATAATATAATGTATAAGAGTCCCTACAACAGAAGAATCGGCAAACCAGTCGAAAGGCTGCGACGCAAAGCTCCAGAGCCTGTAAAATGGCAGTCAGCTGCACTTTCTGCGTAAAGTTCTCTCCACCAAGCCCTCTCAGTCAAAGCCTGTCGGCTTTGCCAGCTCTCCCGAAGGGAGAGCCAAGACATTTGCGAGGACAGCCGCCGCTAAGGGCCGGGCCGCTCATGGCTCCCCCTTCGGGGGAGCTGGCACGGCAAAGCCGTGACTGAGAGGGCATGCACTAAAGTCTCACAGAGCGTTGCACCAGCTTTTTGCCGGTGCGGCGCTCTTTTTATTTGCAGGGAAAGAGAGTTTCATTGGGATATTATAAAAAGGAGGATCTCTATGAAAAACCGATTGCTCAGCATGATACTGGCCATCAGTATGGTGCTGACGTTCCTGCCGGTAAGCGCCATTTCAGCGTTTGCGGATGTTGGCAGCACCAGCAGCGATGATCTGAAATGGTCGATTGATGATAATGGCACTTTGACCATCAGCGGCTACGGTGCAATGAAAGATTATGATAATTATGCAAACCGCTCGCCTTGGCATAACTTTAATTTCACAAATGTCGTGATTGAAGATGGCGTGACCTCTATTGGTGAATGGGCGTTTTATGAATGCAAGCTGACTCAGATTACCATCCCGAATAGTGTCACATCCATTGGGAAAAACGCATTCGATAGCAGTGGGCTTACCAGTGTGACCATTCCCAGTTCGGTTACTTCTGTGGGTGAGTATGCTTTCGTGCGTTGTTCCTCTCTGAGCAGCCTTACCATCGAGAACAGCGTGATCAGCAGATACGAGTTCTACGGATGCACCAGCTTGACAGAGGTAACCATTCCGGGAGCCGTGTCCACGATTGAGGTATGCGCTTTCAAAGAGTGTTCCAATCTGGGGACTGTTACGATTGAAAATGGTGTTACTGCTATTGGTAACGAAGCATTCATGTGTACGCTGACCAAAGACAAAAATGGCAATTATGTCGGCGCATCTGCTCCTTTTAGCGTGACGATCCCGGATTCGGTAACATCTATCGGGTCTTGTGCTTTTTATGGCCGTGCAGGTTTGACGAACATTGCACTTCCTTCAGGTCTTAAGACCATCCCCGTCCTTGCCTTCTCCTATACGGGCCTAACCGAAATTGACATTCCGAATAGCGTTACCACAATTGAAAGGGAGGCCTTTTTGAAGTGTACAAGTCTAACAAGGGTTTCCGTTCCTTCCAGTGTGAAAACGATTGGTGAGGGTGCGTTCTCCGGCTGTACGAGTCTTTCGATTGTCAATATCCCGGCGGGTGTTCAGACAATTGAAACCTATACATTCAGAAATTGTGCCGCTCTGGAATCGATCGAAATTCCGGGCAGTGTAGAAAAGATTGGCATGTCTGCCTTTGAAGGCACAGGGTTGGTACACCTTGATATTCCAGAGGGCGTTACTACACTTGTGGATGGCGCTTTCAAGAATTGCCATAGCCTGCTTGATGTAAAAATCCCAAAAACCGTGAGCGATATGGATCCTCAGTTCGGCTCAATCTTTATGAATTGTGAACAGCTGAATACGGTTACATTCGCAAAAGACGGAAAGCTTACAGTTCTTGGCACCAGTACGTTTGAAGGTTGTAAAGCCCTTAAAACAATAACGTTTCCAGACAGCTTGCACGAGGTTCGACGTCGAGGTTTCAAGGGCTGCGAGGCTCTGGAAACACTCACATTGCCCAATAATTTTAGTGGTATTGAGGAAAGCGCTTTTCAGGATTGCATCGGCCTGAAAAATATTACGATTACTTTGCAAGGATCGACGTATCTTAATATTGGTACAGATGCTTTCAAGGGATGCACCAACCTGGAGAAAATTTACTACACAGGTTCCCTCGCAAAACTTAGACTTTTTAATTCCGATTGGGTCCGTATTATCGGCCTGACTGGTCTGGATACCGGTGATACCCAAATCGTATATGAAGGCCAGGCCCCCATTGATCTGGTATATCGGCTCAGTGTGCGGTTCTATACTCCGGACTATTATGGCCGCTATGAATGCAATTCGGCAAACGACACCAGCGTCTACCATAACGAGACCCTTGCCAGCGACAAAGTTCCGACTTTGGAGAGCAAGGACGGTTACACCCTCCATTGGCGTGTGGACTCTGCAGACGGTGAAGAGTTTGTTTTGGGTGAAACGCCTGTGACGAAAGGCCTTTACCTGTACGCCGTTTATACCCTTGACACCAAGGGCGTTACCGTGCCCGCCGGTGTAACGGTAAAGGATGCAGACGGCAACACAATCACCCCCGATGAAAACGGCAAGGTGTCCGTGACCCCCGGGCAGAAGATCACGCTGGAAGCTCCGACCAAGACTGATAATGGCGATGCCTACGAGTGGACGATCAGCGGAAACGGCAGCGAACAGCCTGAAACCAAAATCAGTGACTCTATTACCGTTACAGTGAACGATGAAACCGAGATCAAGCTGGAAACCCTGAAAGCCCTGCACATTACCAATGAGGGCAAACCCAACACCACCGGCACCAAGTACGATGAAACCAGTGGCACTTACTACGGCAACGGCTGGGAGTACAGCGAAACTGCTGGCCTGACCATTAAGGCAAATGCAGACCTGAGCAACGAGCCTGCTGTTACTGTGAATGTGACAGTGGAAACCGGCAAGACCGTTTCCAACGCCAAGCTGACGGGGGACGTCACCAACAACGGCACCCTGAGCAATTGTGTGCTGGACAAAGCCCCGACCGGCGGAACAGTGGAAAACAGCCTGTTCGGTGCAGAATACACCGGCGCACACACCCTGACCGAAGCAGACGGTAAGGACATTACCGCCAAGCTGGACGGCGTGAAGGACGGCAGCCTGACCGGCAAAACGCTGTGGTTCGTGGGCACACCCAAGCTGACCGCAACGGTTGAGAATACCGAGATCAAACACATCAACCATGATGACGTGAAGGCAAGCAAAATCACCGGTGTGAAGGGTACTGTTGAAACGGATAATGCTGACAACAGCGTGACCTTTACCCCCAACGGTGAAAAGAACATCCTGCTGAACAACCGGACGGCGGAAAGCGGCGATTTCACCTTTACCACGCCGGAGGATTGCACCTATGACGGCAATGTCCACAAGGTAGATGACATCACTTCCACGACCTACATGGACGGTGAATACACGGTCAAGTACGACTACAAGAAGCCGGACGGCACCCCGGGCGATGAGACCGAGGAGCCTAAGAACGCCGGAACCTACACGGTGAAGATCGTGATGAGCGACGGCCAGACCATCGACACCGGCAAGAGCTTTACCATCAAGCCTGCAGAGCCCGGCAAGGACGACTTTGAGTTTGTCAAAGACCTGCCCTCCGGCGTGACCGAGGACCGGGACGACAGCGAAAAGACCGCCGAGGTCCAGCTGAAGAGCGACAGCCTGTTCCAGAAAAACGGTGCAGGCGTTGAACAGGAGTACCAGAAAAAGAATGCCGACGGCGAGTGGGAGAAAGTGACTGCTCCCAGCGGCAAGGGCGAATATAAGCTGGTGGCAACGGTCACCACGACCGACCCGAACCTGACCGGCGGCACCGTGGAGTGGGAGTTTACCATTCTCGACCGCGAGGATGCCAACTGGCTGACGATGAGCGTCGAGGACGGCAAGATCACGAAGGTGACCCGCCCCGCCGCCGATGACGCCGAAGCCGAAGAGGACATCACCGAAAAGGTGCTGCTGACGGCTTCTGCAGACGGCAGCAAGACCGCTTACAAAGTCCCCGCAGGCGCACAGGTGACCGTCACCGCCAACGATGCCCCGCAGGACATGAAGTTCGAGATGTGGCGCTTCAGCGTCAACAGCATGAACGGCGATACGGCCCTTGCCCTTTACAGCCGGAGCATGACCTTCACCCTGAAGGACGACGTTGCCGGCCTGACCGTCAGCGCCATGTATCAGGATGCCGCCATCGACAGCGGCTATGATATCCTCGGCCCGGCGGCGGCCGCCACCACGGCCGTTGTGGGCAGTGCCATCCTGGCCTATCAGGGCCACATGCTGGGCACCGAACTTTATCTGATCTATCTGCTGCCCTCCGGCGCAGTGATCCCGGCTAACCGCATCCAGCTGGCCATGCTGCTGTGGCAGGATGCCGGGAACCCCGCCCCCGTGGACGAGACCCTGTACACCGACATCGATGCCAACGACACCGACGCCATGCAGGCCGCCCAGTGGGCCGTGGAGACCGGTCTGATGGAGCTGCCGGACGCCGACAACGCCCCCGACCAGTTCGACCCCTACGCCGCCGTCTCCAACGTGGATGTCATCCACGCCTGGAAGAAGGCGCAGAAGGTCAAAGGGTAAACGGCCTTGCCCTCTCAGTCAAAGCCTGACGGCTTTGCCAGCTCCCCCAAAGGGGGAGCCAAGTCTGCCCCACGGGCAGGCCCATGATTTAGCCATTCCCTTGTAATATCCCAAGAACGGCAGCGCCGCCCTGTACCCTCATTCCGGGGGTCCAGGGCGGCGTTGTCGTTTGGGGAAAATTCAGATAGGGCCTGCCCTCGCAGATGACCTTGGCTCTCCCTCTCCGTCAGTGCTGACGCACTGCCACCTCTCCCAAAGGGAGAGGCAAGTGCGGCTCGGCCTTTTGCTGGAGCTGACCCCGTAGATACGTTGGCTCTCCCTTTGGGAGAACTGGCACCTCACCGTTTCGCGTGTCTCTCCCCCATGGGGATCAGGTCGCAGAAGACGCACCGGCTCCGGGTGGAGAGGGCCATGTCCTTGTGGTAGCAGCCGAAGAACCACTTTTCATACTGCAGCTTCAGCAGGACCCGGTCGAGGAAGAGGTGGAGCCGGTTGGACTCCCCCACCGCCAGCGCGGTGAAATCCAGAAACCGGCTGGGGGCGTCGTGGGTCAGCACATAGTCCACCTTCCAGCCGTTCGCTTCCAGATTCTTCTCGCAGGCCGCGTACTCCTCATCCGAGGGCATCTCCTGGGGCCACCAGTTGACCCCGGCCTCCCGCTCTTCCCGGTCCGGGCTTTCGGTGCCGCCGAAGCAGAGGTATTTCTTCCCCTCCAGCTCCAGTACGCCGCCCCGGCAGACATGGTAGACGTTGCCGCCCAGCGCCTGTACCCGGCCGCCGAACTTTTCTTCCGCCGGGTACTGTGCCAGCAGATCATAGTTCTCGTGGGCCCCGTCCAGAAACAGCAGTGTGTAGGGCCGCTTGCGCAGCCAGTCCAGCTTTTTCTCCTCTTCCCGGCTCCCGTCCCATACGAAGCCGAAATCGCCCAGCACCACCACGATGTCCCGCCGGCTCAGCCAGCGGAGCTTCCCATGCCGGAAGCGTTCCAGATCGCCGTGGGTGTCGCCTGTCAGATATACCATCCTTGTTCCCTTCCGCCGCTTTGTGAAACCGGGCAAAAACCCTTGTTTCAGCGCGGCAAACCTGTTATTATTATAAGGTGCGGAGTTTTTCTCCGCAAAGTTCTGTCTTTTCCGTGCGGAAAGAACCGCAGTTTATATCATATCGCTTTTTGAAGGAATTGTCCACATGAAACGTATTTTTGCATTGTTCCTGTCCTTTGCCGTCCTGTTCAGCTGTCTTGCCGTGACAGCCGGGGCCATGTTCGACCCCAGCACCGTCTACGAGATCCAGGCAAAGAGTGCCTATATCGTCAACACCGACACCAACATCATCGTCTACGAGAAGGACAGCCGCAAACAGGTGTCCGCCGGGGGGCTGACCAAATATATGACCGTTGCCCTGGTCATGACCAACTACGCCGACCAGCTGGACAACACTTTCACCATGCCCTTTGCCATTTCGGACTACGTCCATAACACCGACAACGCCGATATGCGCTCCGGCGAGACCTTCACCTACCGCGAAGCCCTCTATGCCATGCTGCTGCGGAACGCCAACGAGGCCGCCATGGGCCTTGCCTATGCCCTGTCCGGCGGTGATCTCACCGGCTGGGTGAGCCAGATGAACGCCCTGTCCCAGAAGATTGGCACCACCGACAGCACCTGGACCGATGCCTGCGGGCTGGACAGCGGCAACGTGACCACCGCCGTGGACATGTACCTGATCCTGCGCTACCTCATGAGCTTCGACGCTTTCAAAGAGATCTCGTCTGCCCCCACCTTCACCATGCCCGCCAAGGAAAAGCACACCAAGAGCTTCGTGCTGCTCAACCAGAACGTGGCCCTGAACAAGGTCAGCGGCGGGCAGTTCTACCGCAGCGCCATGCAGGGCGGCATGTGCGATGTGATGGCCTACAAGAACGACAACGGCGACCAGAGCTATGTCTCCTGGGCCAACAAGGACGGTGCCACCTATATCTTCTGCATCATGCAGAGTCCGGACACCTGCGACGATTACGGCTATGCCAACCGCCGCCCCGCCCTGTACGAGACGACCAAACTCATCGACTGGGTGTTCGAGAGCTTTTCGATCCAGGCCGCGCTGGACACTGACCAGGCCCTGGCCGAGATCCCGGTGAAGTACTCCTCCGACACCGACACCCTCCAGCTTTACCCCGACGACAACATGATGACCCTGCTGCCCTCCACCGGCGACGGCTCCGTCACCCAGAAATACTTCCACCTGCCCGACTACGCCACCGCCCCCATTCATCAGGGCGACGTGGTGGGCACCGTGGAGCTGAAGCTGGCCGGGGAGACCATCGGCGTGGTAAATCTGGTGGCCGGGCAGGATGTTCACCAGAACGCCCTGCTCTTCACCCTCTCCCGGGTCCAGGCCTTCCTCCACAGCCTGTATCTGAAGGTCGTCATTGTCCTCTCCCTGCTGACGCTGGCCGTCTACGGCCTGTGGGTGCTGCTCAATCTCTGGAATGGCCGCCGCCCGCGCAAGAAGATCCACAGAAGATAACCGTTTGACCGGGGCAGTCCTGCAGGGCTGCCCCGGTCTTTTACATTTCAGTCAATGGTCGTTTTCGTCCGGCCGATGCCGATGACCGCCGTGGCGATCTTCTTCCAGGTGTTGCAGCCGCAGACACCGTCCACCGCAAGACTGGTGCGCTTCTGGTAGCCCCGCAGGGCCTCCTCGGTGCGGGTGCCGAACAGCCCGTCGATCCGGCTGCCGGTCTGGTAGCCCAGGGTGGAAAGGGCATCCTGCAGGATCATCACATAGCACCCCCGGCTGCCCCGCCGCAGGGTGGGGTAGCCCGCCGTGGTTCCGCTGCAGGCCGGTGTACCGTAGCGCCGGTCAAAATGCACCCAGGTGGGAGTCTGGCTCAGCGGTTCCACATAGCCCCAGGCCCCAGTGGCCCGGGCGGCGTTGTAGATGGCCGTCCGCCGGCTCTGGGAAAGGCTCTGCCCCACATCAAACGCCACCCCGGCGTAGTGCTGGCTGCGGGTGCCGTGGCCGCCCTCCCAGATGCGGCGGAAGGCGTACCCCACCGGGATGCCGCTGCCGTACTTGCGGCGGGTCAGGTTCCATGCCTCCATGGCGGCGATCGTGGTCCACAGCACCGGACTGCCGGATTTTCCCCGGAACTCCCGCAGCGTCAGGGTACGCTGGGTGCTGTATGGCATGGGGTCGTTTTCGTTGAGGCTGTTGTAGGTGTAGACTTTGTTTTCGTAGGCGTCATAGACAAGCAGACGTGCCATCCGTCATCCCTCCTCCGAAGTGCAGGCGCAGCTCTGGGCCCGGAGCGCCGCCCAGGTCTCCCGGTCCACGGTCCCCGTCTCCGGCAGGCCCGCCCGGCTCTGGGCAGCCTTCACGCCGGCAGTCTCCGCCGGGCCGAAGCATCCGTTTTCGGTCACATAACCCTCTTCACAGTAAAGGCATGCCCGGCCGTTGAGCCATTGCTCGATCTGCTGCACCTCCTGCCCCATGCTGCCCTCGGTGCTGGCCCGGCCCGGGTAGGCAAGACCCTGTGCGGTGTCCCGGTCAGGGTTCGGGGTCTGAGCCGCCAGCTGCAGGCTCAGGGCCTCCGCCGCCGTCCACGTCTCCCCGTCCGCGATGCCGGTCTCCGGCAGGCCCAGCAGCGCCTGCACACTGCGGGTGGCTGCCGCAACCTCTGCAGTGTAGCGGTCCGACAGCGGCGGGCTCTCCACGCTGTCAAAGTAATAGGCGATGCGCCGGAGCAGAAGGGTGTAGTACAGCACCGCCCGCCCCGAAGCGCCTTCGGTCAGCGGGGTGCCCGGATAGGGCAGCCGTTCCAGCGTCACCACCGGGCCGGAAGACCGCAGCGCCGACGCCCGGTCATAGAGGGACGCCCAGGTGCTGCGCCCCACGATGCCGTCCACCGTCAGCCCCGCAAGGCGCTGATAGGCCCGGACGGCATTTTCTGTTGCTGCGCCGAAGCTGCCGTCGATGGACACCGCCGGGATGCTGCTCTCGTAGGCGCTCAGGAGATAGAGATAGAACTGCAGCTCCCGCACTGCCGTGCCGGTGCCGCCCCGCTGCAGCAGGCCGGGGTACTCCCCGGGGCGCAGGCTGGCCGACAGCAGCCGGTTGGCAATGTCGTTGTAGACCTCATAGAGTTTGTTCCAGGTGGTGCGCCCCACCACGCCGTCGCTGGTCAGGCCGAAATAGCTCTGGAACTTCCGCACCGCCGCCGCGGTGGCTGCCCCGAATTTCCCATCCACCGTGACATTGTTCAGGCTGGAATAGACCGTCCGGGCGATCTTGAGCCAGAACTGGACCAGCCGGACATTCTGTCCGCTGTCCCCCTGCCGCATGGCCGTTCCCGGGTAGGCATTGGGGCTGCCGTTGTCGGACTGGATGCTCCGGAACTGGTCGTAGAGCTCGGTCCAGGTCTCCCGGCCCACCACACCGTCCACCTCCAGCCCGTACCGCTTCTGGAAGGCCCGGACGGCCGCCGCCGTGCCGGGGCCGTAGACCCCGTCCACGGTGACGGACGGGATGGAGGACTCATACTGCGCGAGGGTGTTCAGCCAGAACTGCAGCTGTTCCACGGCGCTGCCGGTAGAGCCCGTGCGCAGCACCGTTCCGCCCCAGGTGCCGTCGGACAATGTCCCGGAGACCGTTTCGCCCTCGCTGGTCAGCTCGGCAAGGTCCTTCACCGACACATAGATGTAGCTGATCTTGTACCAGGTCTGCCGCCCCACCACGCCGTCTGCCGTCAGGTTGAACTGTTTCTGGAACTTTTTCACGGTCTCGGTCATCTTCGCCCCGAAGACCCCGTCCACGGTCAGCAGCCCCAAAAAGGGGTAATCCTTCGTGATCCGGTTCAGCTGCCGCTGCAGGGTGAACACCGCCGTGCCCCGGTCCCCCTGCCGGACAGGCCTGCCGGGGTAGCTCCGGGGGATGGATTGGATGTTGCCGGTGCGGACGATCTCGATCTTGCTGCCGTAGTAGTATTTCAGGATGCTCAGGGCATTGCGGCCCTGGTTTGCCAGGGTCACCGTCCCCCACTGCTTCAGCCCCGGGCAGGTGACGGACTTGCCGTCGCAGTACTCGGAGTAGAACGGATTCACCGTCCCGGTCTTGCGCAGATAGGTGTTGAAAAGGTCATCCGTCAGTTTCACCATCACGTCAAAGACGGTACGGCCATGGACATAGTACTGGTCATAGCTGGTGGAATTGGTGATGTTGAAGGTATAGCCCTTGCTGGGGTACCACTCGGTATAGATGCGGTTCAGCGCCAGCGAGATCTGGCAGTGAATGTTGGCTTTCAGCGCTTCGACGGGCCAGGTGGGGTAGACCTCGCTGGAAGCCACATTGGCGATGTAGTCCCGGAACGAGACCGTCACGTTCTGCGCCGATGCTGCCGGCCGGCCCAGATGGACGGTGATGTTCTTCGGGATGATGACCCGGTCCAGCACCTGGGAACCGGTGCAGTCCTCTACCGGGGCCGGGCCGCTGCCGCCCTTTCCCGCAAACAGGGCATGGGTGGGGATGATGACGGGCGGGTCTGCCACATCCCGTCCCTCTTCCGTTTCGGGGATCATCTCCAGCCGGGCCAGCGTCACCTGCCCCGCAAAGATCTGCACTCCCTCAATGCGGACGGTGCGGTAACCGGCGGCGGATGCCGTCAGGCCGCACACCGCATAGGGGCGGACCGTGGTGTTGTCCTCGTTCAGCGAGAGCGCACAGTCCGGGGCCCTGATGGTCAGGTCGGCCGCATTGCCCTCGGCGTCGGTGGTGCGGGAGGCCGTGAAGCCGTCGCCGGTGATGTTCACCGCAACGCCTTCCGCCGGGGCCGACTGCCGGGCCTGATATGCCTGGATGCGCAGAATTCCGGTCGTCATAAGCAAAAACTCCTTTGCTGCAACAGATTGTCTGGGTTCACATCCAGTCTATGACCTTTGCGCGGAAGAAGTGCAGCAGACAGCAAAAAACCACCCGCCCGGCATCGCAGGGATGCCCGGACGGGTGGTTTTTATCGGGAGCTTCACTCTGATTCGGAAGCGGAAACTCAGCGCTTGTATTTGGCCGCAGCCTGCAGACGCTGCATGGCGCGGTCCAGGGCGATCTTGCTCTGGTAGTACTCGTGCATACTCTGCTTGTGCTGCAGCCGCTCTTCGGCACGGATGCGGGCGGCTTCGGCGCGGTTGCGGTCGATGTCCTCGGGCCGCTCGGCACTGTCCACCAGCAGCAGGACGAAGGTGGGGGTCACTTCGGCAATGCCGTCGCCCACCAGCACCTCCCGGGCCTCGCCGTTGACGGTGAACTTTGCAATGCCCATGTTCAGGGCCACCAGCACCGGGTTGTGCCCGGCCTGTACGCCGTACACACCGTCGCCGGTGGGCAGGACAAGGCTCTCGCAGTCGCCCTGATAGAATTCACCGCTGGAAGCCGTGATGTTCAGCATGAACTTTTCCATCAGACGGCACCGCCTTTTTCCTCCGCCTGTTTGTCTGCGTACTTCTTGCGGGCATCATCCAGGGTGCCCACATTGAAGAAGGCCCACTCGGGCAGGTCATCGCACCGGCCGTCCACAATGGCGGCAAAACCCTTGACGGTCTCTGCCAGCGGGACATAGACGCCCTTCAGGCCGGTGAAGTTCTCGGCCACAGCGAAGGGCTGGGAGAGGAACTTCTGCAGCTTGCGGGCGCGGGTGACGGTGAGCTTGTCTTCCTCGCTCAGTTCGTCCATGCCCAGGATGGCGATGATGTCCTGCAGCTCCTGATAGCGCTGCAGTGTTGCCTGCACCTTCCGAGCCACACGGTAATGCTCTTCGCCCACGATGTCGGCTTCCAGAATACGGGAGGTGGAAGCCAGCGGGTCCACGGCGGGGTAGATGCCCTGCTCCACGATCTTACGGCTCAGGACGGTAGTAGCGTCCAGATGGGCGAAGGTGGTGGCGGGGGCCGGGTCGGTCAGGTCATCGGCGGGGACGTAGACGGCCTGCACCGAAGTGATGGAGCCGTCCCGGGTGGATGTGATGCGCTCCTGCAGGGCACCCAGCTCATTGGCCAGGGTGGGCTGATAGCCCACGGCGGAAGGCATCCGGCCCATCAGGGCGGAGACCTCACTGCCTGCCTGCACGAAACGGAAGATGTTGTCGATGAACAGCAGCACGTCCTTGTGGGTCTCCTCACGGAAATATTCTGCCATGGTCAGACCGGTCTCAGCGACCCGCATACGGGCTCCGGGAGGCTCGTTCATCTGACCAAAGACCAGTGCGGTCTTGCTCAGAACGCCGGAAGCGTTCATCTCGCCCCAGAGGTCACAGCCCTCGCGGGAGCGCTCGCCGACACCGGTGAAGATGGAGTAGCCGCCGTGCTCGGTGGCCACGTTGTGGATCAGCTCCTGGATCAGCACGGTCTTGCCGACACCGGCACCGCCGAACAGGCCGATCTTGCCGCCCTTGGCATAGGGGGCCAGCAGGTCGATGACCTTGATGCCGGTCTCCAGGATCTCAGTTGCAGGCTTCTGCTCCGCAAAGCCGGGGGCCTTGCGGTGGATGGGCCAGTGGGGCAGATCGTCCACCGGGCCCTTGCCGTCGATGGGACGGCCCAGCGGGTCGAACATCCGGCCCAGAGTGCCCTCGCCCACCGGGGCGTTCAGGCCGTGGCCGGTGGCGGTGACTTCCATCCCCTTGCCCAGACCTTCGCTGGCAGAAAGCATGATGCAGCGCACCGTCGTTTCATTGACGTGCTGCGCCACCTCCATGGTGCGCTCCGTGCCTTCGGCGGTCACGGTCAGCGCTTCCTGCAGGGCAGGCAGCTTGCCGCCGGTGAACTTCACGTCCACAACGGGGCCGGCTACTCGGATAATAGTTCCCTGTATCATACAATTGCCTCTTGCATTATGTTGTGTGGGATGTGTTTCTCCCCCAACGGGAGGAGAAACGCATCCGGCATTACTCGTTATTCTGTACCGCCGCCGCGCCGCCGATGATCTCGGTGATCTCCTGGGTGATGGACCCCTGACGGGAGCGGTTATACTCCAGCTGCAGATCATGGATCATATCCTTGGCGCTCTTGGTGGCGGAATCCATGGCGGTCATGCGGGCGCTCTGCTCAGCGCAGAAGCTCTCGGTCATGGCGCCGAAGATCATGCCGTGCATATAAATAGGTGCCGTCTGCTCGAACACCGTCCGGGCATCGGGGAACATCTCCATCTCGCCCCTGGGGTCGCCCAGACCCTTGGGGGCGGGCTGCAGATGCGCCCGGTCCAGCGGCAGCAGACGCTCCATGACCGGCTCGCTGGTCAGAGCATTCTGGATCTTGGTATAGACGATATAGATCTCATCCAGCTTGCCGGACTTGAAGTCATCAATGGCGTCCACGGTGATGTCGCGGGCCCGCTGCAGGGTGGGAGCCGTGGCACCATAATGGAAATCCTCCACCAGACGGCTGTCCTTGTGATAGAAGGCACGGTAGCCGGTCTGACCGACCACATAGAACCGGTCGTTCTCATCTGCGTGTTCCTTGAGGAACTTGATCAGATTCTGGTTGAAGGCACCGGCCATGCCCTTGTCCGCCGTCAGCACCAGATAGGCCCGCTTGGGGTTCTCCAGCTGGCGCTCGTGGAAGAAGGGATGTTCCGGCTCATCGGCCAGATGCGGCACCACACGGGAGATGGTGTCCCGCATCCGGGTGAAGTAGGGCAGAACGTTCTGGTAGTTCTGCCGTGCCTTGCGGAGCTTGGAGGAGGAGATCAGATACATGGCATTCGTGATCTTCATGGTATCCTGAATGCTCTCGATCCGCTCCTTGAGCAGCTTACTGGACGACATGGCTCTCCCCTCCCGCATAGGCTTTCCATGCGGTCAGGATGGCATCCACCTGCTCCGGGGTGATCTTGCCCGTAGCGGTGATGGCATCCATGGTGCCGGAAACATCGGCACGGAACTGCCGCAGGAAGGCACCGGTCTTTTCCCGCTGCTCGGCAATGGGAAGCTCATCCAGCATCCCGTGGGAGGCCAGGGTGAGGATCACGACCTGCTCGGCATCGGACTTGGGCTGATACAACGGCTGCTTGAGCATCTCGGTCAGGGCCTTGCCGTGTTCCAGCTGGCGGCGGGTCTCCGCATCCAGATCGGAGCTGAACTGGGCGAAGGACTCCATATCCTTGTACTGTGCCAGCTCGATACGCAGGTTGGCGTTGGCCTTCTTCATGGCCTTGGTCTGGGCAGCGCCGCCCACACGGGAGACCGACAGGCCCACGTTGACAGCCGGGCGGTTGCCTGCGTTGAACAGGGCGCTCTCCAGGAAGATCTGACCGTCGGTGATGGAGATGACGTTGGTCGGGATATAGGCCGAGACATCGCCCGCCTGGGTCTCGACGATGGGCAGGGCGGTGATGGAACCGCCGCCCAGGTCATCCCGCATCCGGCAGGAGCGTTCCAGCAGACGGGAGTGCAGATAGAACACGTCGCCGGGGTAAGCCTCACGGCCGGGGGAGCGGCGGAGCAGCAGGGAGATGGCACGGTAGGCCACCGCGTGCTTGGACAGATCATCGTAGACGATCAGGACGCTCTTGCCCTTGGCCATGAAATACTCAGCCAGAGCCGTACCGGCGTAGGGTGCGATATACTGCAGGGGTGCCGAATCCGAAGCCGTGGCCGCCACGATGGTGGTGTAGCTCATGGCACCGTGCTTTTTCAGGTCCTCGGCCACACGGGCGATGGAGGATGCCTTCTGACCGATGGCCACATAGATGCACAGCACACCGGTGTCCTTCTGGTTCAGGATGGCGTCGGTGGCAATGGAGGTCTTGCCGGTCTGACGGTCGCCGATGATCAGCTCACGCTGACCGCGGCCGATGGGGAACATGGAGTCGATGGCGAGGATGCCGGTGTGAAGGGGGGTATCCACGCTCTGGCGCTCCAGAATGCCGGGGGCCTGCTTCTCGATGGGGTTGTAGCCTTCGGCCTGCACCGGGCCCTTGCCGTCGATGGGCTCGCCCAGGGGGTCGATGACGCGGCCCAGGAAGCCGTCGCCCACGGGGATGCCGGCGCGCCTGCCGCTGCGGGTCACCAGAGTGCCCACGCCCACGCTCTCGGCACCGTCGAACAGCATGATGCCCAGCTTGCCCGGGTCCACGCTCTCCACCATGCCCTTTGCGCCGTTCTCAAAGGTAACGATCTCGCCGTAAACGGCCTTGTCCATCCCCTCCACCTGCACGATGCCGTCGGCAGAGGCGATGACCACGCCGCCCTCTTCCGAGGTCTGTGCGGGCTTGTAATCCTCCACGCGGGTCTTGAGGGTGGCCAGAGAAGGCTTGCCTGCCATCATCTGGTCCAGCTGGTGACGGCCGGAGTTGTCGAACATCCGGTCGCCCACCTGCAGCACATAGCCGGAGAGCAGGCTCTCGTCCACCGTGACATTCAGGATGACTTCGGTGGCGTCGTAAAGTTTTTTGACCTCAGCCTTGATGCGGGCGATATCTTCCTCCCGCAGCTGATGGGCAGCGCGCAGGTCTGCCTTGACGATCCGGTTCTCGGCAAAGAACTCCTGGCTGAACTCAGTTGCCATGCTCAGCACCTGCTTTCTCCAGCAGATCGTCCAGCAGACGGGCGTCATCCTGCTCGGTCAGGTTCCGGGACAGCAGCTTCTCGCACATGGCGCGGGCCAGAGCCGTGGTCTGTGCATCGGCCTGGCGCAGCTTGTTCTGGCGCTCGGCCTCGGCAGCTGCCTTGCCCTCTGCAACGATGGCATCGGCCTGCTTCCGGGCATCGGCCAGCAGCTGCTGCTTCTCGGTCTCAGCCTGCTGCTCGTAGGCGGTGCGCCGGGCAGCCGCCTCGTTGTCCACGCCGCGCAGCTTCTCCTGCGCAGCATTCATGGCCGCAGCGGCCTCTTTCTTGGAGGTCTCGGCGGCGTTCAGGGCGTCATCCACCTGCTTCTGACGCTGTGCAATGATGTTCATGACAGGCTTGTACAGGAACTTGCGCAGCAGCAAAAACAGAACCAGAATGTTGACGACCGTATACAGAAGATTCAGATTCAGTGTCAGCATTCGTCATGCCTCCGTCATCAACCCAGGAACAGGATGATCAGCAGTGCAACGACGAAACCGAAAATGGCAGTACCTTCGGCCAGGGCAGCGCCCAGCAGCAGGTTGGTCTGGATCTTACCGGAAGCCTCGGGCTGGCGGCTGATCGCCTCCGTTGCCTTGCCCGTTGCGATACCGATGCCGATACCGCCGCCAATACCAGTCAGCGCCGCGATACCGGCGCCCAGAGCTACGAGTCCGTTCATAATTTCATTCTCCTTTGATCAATTCAATCTTCTTCTCCCATGGTCTCTTTCATGAACAGGGAGGTCAGGAACACAAAGACATACGTCTGGATCAGGCCATCGAACAGGTCAAAATACAGACTGAAGATGGCCGGAACAAAAACAGGAACCACAAGTTTGATCAGCTCCATGATGACGAAGGCGCCAAGCACGTTGCCGAACAGTCGCATACACAGGCTGGTCGGGCGGATGGCGATCTCCAGCACGTTCATGGGTGCCATGATCGGGGTGGGGGCTGCCAGACTCTTGAGGAAGCCGACCCCGCCGCGCGCGTGGATGCCGGAATACTCAATGAGGCAGATGCTCATCAGAGCAAGCGCCGCGGTGACATTCAGATCCTTCGTGGGGGGCTTGATGCCAAAGACACCGATCAGGTTGGAACAGGCGATATACAGCGCCACACTCATCAGATAAGGCACATACCGTTTGCCCTGCTCGCCCAGCAGCCCGGTGAAGAAGTCATTCAACATCGTCACGACCGTTTCCAGGATCGCCTGACGCTTGGTGATGTGGTCCACCCGCAGATTCCGCGTCAGCAGGATGGAACCAATGACCAGGAACGCCATGATGCCCCAGCTGACCACCACCGACTCCGGGATCTGAAGCCCAAAGACGGATACCATGTCAACGTTCAGCTCTTCTTTCAAAGCAGCAGTCAACGCATTCATTGATTTGCACTCTCTCCTTTCTCATTTTGTGTTCAGTATCATAGCACGATTTTTGCCGGTTTTACAGCCCCCGTTTCAATGTTCTACTTTTTGTTATATTCCATTTCCGGGTTTGGCGAAAACAGTTGTGCATTTTGTTGAATGTTCCTTGCTAAAACTATACTTTTTGCACAAGTTCTTTGCTGATTCTTAGCTTTTTGTTCCTTTTTTGCAGGGGTCTCGAAGCGGAATCGGCATATATATTCACTATATGTATAGCTGGTATATCAAATTTGTATGGGAAGCAGGGCTGAGATGTAAGGGCTGTACCGGGTTCACTTCTTCTCACCGCGGCGGAACAGCAGGCGGAAAATAGCACGAGACAGCGGGCCGCAGTAGAACATCTGCCAGCACAGGGCCATGGGGAAATTGCAGCCGAAGGTATGCACCCACGTGCCGAAGCTGGGTTCCTTGAACAGCACGGTGGCGATCAGGCTCATGACCGGGCACATCATGCAGACGATCATCAGCGAGATGGCATAGGTGATGAACTGGGGCCGGTCGGTGGGCTGCATAAAGCTGAATGCCAGCCGGGTGGCCAGCTTTTCCACCACGAAAAACTCCAGAATAAAAGCGGCGGGCACCATGATGGGCATTTCGTGCAGGGCCATCACGAAGGTGGCGTTGGTCACGCCGCCGGTGTTCAGGGCGACATTATAAACGATCATTCCATAAACCATAATGGCGGCCATAACAACGGTAAAGACGATCTTTTCAAGCAGGGTTTTCGGCATAGTTTTGAACTCCTTTTGATTGTTTCGTGGAAAACGTTCGCCGCGCCAAAACAAAAAAGAAGCCGGACAAAGGCCGAACCTTCGTCTGACTTCTTTGCGCGACTACCATTCATTGCCCGTTATGATAGCACAAATTTTTACCTCACATAAGGGTCCCGCGCTTATTTCTCGCTTTTTTCTACAAATCGTCCACAAACGACCCGAAAGTTTTGGTCGAGTTTCATGTATCCCAGCTTTTTGGACTTTTAGTGCAAAAACAAGGGGCAATTGTTGTACAGTCTGCGAATAGACAAGCCGCCCCGTTTTGAGTATAATAAAGCCAGAAACCAGAGAAGTACAGCAGAAGCTCAAACGAGAGCTAATCCCGCTGACTTGAAGCAGAAAGGAGCGAGACCGATGGTCGATATGGAACCCGCACAGTTTGGACAGACTGTCGGGGTTCGCTGAGAAGCGAAACAGAGGCTCTCCACAAACGGGATGTTTCCCCCGTATAAAAAGACAAAATCAAAGAGCCGGTCTTGAGCATCGATAATGCGAAAACAGAACAGTCTGTCAAATAGATTTCCTGGCAATTCAAATAGATCCGCTTGAGGTGATCTCATATGACGAGAACATTTACACGGATGCAGCTGTTTGAATGACCGAAAAGGAGTAACTCCAATGTACTGAGTAATGGAACCCCTGGCAAATCTAACTCGAAAGAATGTGGTAATATGAAATTCATCTTTATGATCTCTGTACCGCAGTCCAACAGTTAAGAGAAGGGTCAGTCCAATGTACTAGAGTAGTTCGTTCCCCTTGTAATCCATCTTCAGTTTCAGGTAGTTTCTAAGGAGAGTCACCCTATGAAACGCACAGTCCGAAAATGAGGAAACCCAAGGAGAAGAGGCTTATGACTCCGAAGAAGTAATTTACCAGCCGGATGAGGGCTTGCAACCGCCTCATCCGGCTGGATTTTTTATCGGCTTTTTTCTCCCCCGCTGGTTGAATTGCGTCCTTGCTTTTTCACCCCCCTATGCTATAATTGTGGAAAAAAGGGAGGTATCCGCCATGACATTGCAATTCTCCTGGGACAACCTGTTCCCCATCGTCATTGCCATCCTGATGTTCTTCTCCGGCATCCGCGATTTTCAGGGCAAAGACCCGCTGATCAATCTCCCCTTCAACCAGTACAACCGCGACCCCGAATACCGTGCTTTCTGGCAGAAGAAAAACGGCATCCTGTTCATGTTCAACGGCGTCATGGGCCTGCTGTCCTATCTTACGTCTTCTTCTCAGCTCTTCGGCGGCTTCCGTCTGATGGGCATTGCCGTGGCGGTGGATGTCGTTTACCTGATCGCCTACTACATCTGGGAACACAGTGCCGATTGAGAGTTGACAAAATCTCAAAAAAGAATGACCGCGGGTTCGGGCAAGCATCGGCGGTCATTTCTTTTTGCCATTTTTCCAGTTGAAAACAGTCCCCCTTGCGTCCCGTGCTTTTCTCTGCTACAATGAGAAAAAACGCAGGAGGTATTTTATCATGGTCAAGCACATCATTCTGTGGCAGCTGAAGGACGAGCTGTCCGAAACCGAGAAGGCCGCCGTTGTGGCCGGCATCAAGGAAGGTCTGGAAGGCCTTGCCGGCAAGATCCCCGGCCTGATCGACATCAAGGTCAACACCGGTGCCCTGCCCACTTCCAACGCCGATGTCATGCTGGACACGACTTTGGAATCCGTCGAGGCTCTGAAGGGCTATGCTTCTCACCCGGCCCATGTGGCTGTGGCCAACAGCAAAGTCCGCCCTTATTATAAAAACCGCGTCTGCATGGACTTTGAGGTCTGAGGTTGACAAACCCTCGTTTTTTGCGTATTATAATAAGAACAAGGGGGTTCTATGCCCCTTTGGAAAATGCGATCCGCTTTGACGAGGAGAGTACGCTCTGTCTGCGCCTGACAGAAAGCCCGAAGGATGGAACCGGGCAGGTATGCGCAGAGCCGAAGATGGCCTCTGAGCCGTGGGGGTGAAGATTGAGCCTCCGCCGGGTGCGCCCGTTACCGCGCTGGTGCTGTTGGTTCAGCACACAAGGTCCTGCCTGCAAGGGCAGGGCGAAGCAAGGTGGTACCACGGAAGTTCAGCTCCCGTCCTTGTCCGGATGTTTCCGGCAGGACGGGAGCTTTTTTGTGACACAGCCACATCAGAAAGGAAGAATGAAACCCCATGAGCGAGCACAAGACATTCTACATTACGACCCCCATTTATTACCCCAGCGACAAGCTGCACATCGGCCACAGCTACACCACCGTTGCCTGCGACGCGCTGGCCCGCTTCAAGCGGATGCAGGGCTACGATGTCATGTTCCTGACCGGCACCGACGAGCACGGCCAGAAGATCCAGGACAAGGCCGCCGACGCCGGTGTTACCCCCAAGGAATATGTGGACAAGATCGTTGCCACGGTCAAGGACCTGTGGAAGCTGCTGGACGTCAGCTACGACCGCTTCATCCGCACCACCGATGACTACCACATGGAGACCTGCCAGAAGATCTTCACCAAGCTGTACGAGCAGGGCGATATCTACAAGGGCGAGTACATCGGCCACTACTGCAAGCCCTGCGAGAGCTTCTGGACCGACAGCCAGCTGGTGGACGG
>CAKSZU010000017.1 GCA_934526125.1 uncultured Faecalibacterium sp.
TGCTGCCAAGCATCACTGCCATTTCCAAGGCCGGCGACAACCAGCTGAAGCGTGTGGCACTGTCCATGGATGTCCGGGGCTGCCGCTCCAGCGAGCAGATCGAGCAGGCGCTGGACCAGCTGGATCAGCAGGGGATCACCTATGAGATCTTATTCATCGATGCGCCGGATGATGTCCTGATGCGCCGTTACAGCGAGACCCGCCGCCGCCACCCGATCAGCATTGCGGAGGGGATCTCCACCCGGGAAGCCTTTGCCAAGGAGCGTCAGATCCTGCAGCCATTCCGGGAGCGCGCGGATTATATCATGAACACCGAACTGCTGTCCACGGCGCAGAACAAGGAGCGGATCTGCGATCTGTTTGCGCCGGGCGGCGGGGCCAAGGGTGCCATGCGCCTGACGGTGATGTCCTTCGGGTTCAAGTTCGGCATTCCGGAGGATGCTGACCTTGTGCTGGATGTCCGCTGTCTGCCGAACCCTTTCTATGTGCCGGAACTCAAACATAAAACGGGGCTGGATCAGGAAGTGGTGGATTTTGTGATGGAACACCCGGAGGCGCAGGAACTGCTGCGCCGGTATGAGAATTTTCTGGAGTATGCGCTCCCGCTCTATGTCAAAGAGGGCAAGAGCCAGCTGACCATCGCGGTGGGCTGTACCGGCGGCAAGCACCGCTCCATCACCTTCGCACGGAAGATCGGCGAATACTGTCAACAACTGGGCTATCAGGCCGGGGTCCAGCACCGCGATGCGGCGCGCTGACCCGGCCGGAGCCGTTTGAAACAAAGAGAAATGAGAAGAACATGAGTTTTGCATCCCGAGCACGGGAAGAGATCGCGCAGCACAGTCTGCAGCTGCAGAAGGATTGCTGCGTCCGGGCGGCGGCGTACGGGATTGCCTGCTTTGCCAAATATTTTGATGCCAGAGGTCTGGTACTGCAGACGGAACAGGAGCTGACTGCCCGCGTGGCAGAGCAGCTGTTTGCCCGGTGCGGCGTACAGGGAACGATTTTGGAAAAAGTACGTCCCAGCGGGACGGTCTACGAGTTCGGTATCCGGGAACCGGAACAGGTCCGGCGGATGCACGAGCTGTTCGGGACCACCGGAACGGAGACCAGCCTGCAGATCGACCCGGGTATGATCCGGTGCCAGACCTGTGTCAGTGCTTACATCAGCACTGCATTTTTGTGCAGCGGCACCGTGACCGATCCGCAGAAGGAGTACAATCTGGAATTCCTGACCGGGCGTACCAATCTCGCCCGGGATTTTGAAGCCCTTCTGGCCGAGCATGAATTTGCGCCCCACCGCACCCGCCGCAACGGCGTAAATCTGATTTACGTCAAGAGCAGTGCGAACGTGGAGCGCATCCTTGCGTTTATGGGTGCCGCCGAAGCTTCGGCGCAGATCAATGCGCAGAAGGCGGTCAAGCAGCTGCGCAACCAGATCAACCGCCACACCAACTGCGACACCGCCAACCTGGGAAAGACCGCCCGGGCCAACGCCCAGACGACCAAAGCGATCCGCTTTCTGCAGGAACAGAACGCGCTGGAGACCCTGCCGGAACTGCTGCAGCAGACCGCGGCAATGCGTCTGGAATACCCGGACCTGTCCCTGACGGCACTTTGCAGCTGCTTTGATCCCCCGGTCAGCAAGTCCGGGCTTTCGCACCGGCTGAAAAAACTGGAGGCACTGGCCGAGGATCTGCGCCAGCGCATGGAAAAACAGGAAGCAAAGGAGGAAACAAAATGACCGCACCCAGTGAAGGCAACAAGCAGGGAAGAGATTTTGTCCACCTCCATATCCATACCGAATACAGTCTGCTGGACGGTGCCTGCCGCATCGACCAGCTGATGGACCGTGTGAAGGAGTGCGGCCAGACGGCCATTGCCTGCACCGACCACGGCGTCATGTACGGCTGTGTGCAGTTCTATAAGGCTGCAAAAAAAGCGGGCATCAAGCCCATCATCGGCTGCGAGGTCTATGTGGCGACCCGTACCCGGTTCGACAAGGTCAACAAGATCGACAGCAACAACCACCTGATCCTGCTGTGCAAGAACGAGACCGGTTATAAGAACCTGATCAAAATGGTCTCGGCTGCGTTTACGGAGGGCTTTTACTCCAAGCCCCGTGTGGACAAGCAGTTATTGGAGCAATACCACGAGGGACTGATCTGCCTTTCGGCCTGCCTTGCAGGCGAGATCCCCCAGGCGATCCTCTCCGGCGATTACGAGCGGGCCAGGGCGTCCGCCCTGTGGTACCGGGATCTGTTCGGTGAGGGCAATTACTATATCGAGCTGCAGGATCACGGACTGGAAGAGGACAACATCGTCCTCCCGCAGCTGATCAAGCTGGCCCGGGAGACCGGCATCCCCATGGCGGCCACCAACGACTCCCACTATCTGCGGAAAGAGGATGCAAAGATGCAGGAGATCCTGCTCTGCATCCAGACCGGAAAGACCATTCAGGATGCGGACCGGATGGAGTTCCAGACGGACGAGTTCTATGTCAAGACGACGGACGAAATGTACGATCTGTTTGCCATGGTCCCGGAAGCCTGCTCCAATACGCAGATCATTGCCGACCAGTGTAATTTTGATTTTGAGTTCGGCCATACGAAGATCCCTTATTATAAGGCCCCCGGCGGGATGGACAATCAGGAGTTCTTTGAAAAGCTCTGCTGGGAGGGTCTGGAACGCCGGTATGGTCCCGATGTGCCCCAGTCCAATAAGGACCGCCTGACCTATGAGATCGGCGTGGTCAAGACGATGGGATACACCAACTATTATCTCATCGTCTGGGATTATATCAACTATGCAAAGAGTCAGGGCATCCCGGTGGGGCCCGGCCGTGGTTCCGGTGCGGGCAGCATCGCAGCGTACAGCGTCGGCATCACGGACATCGACCCCATCCGGTATAACCTGATCTTTGAACGCTTCCTGAACCCGGAGCGCGTCAGCATGCCCGATTTTGACGTGGACTTCTGCTACGAGCGCCGCCAGGAAGTCATCGATTACGTCAACCGGAAATACGGTGCGGATCACGTGGCCCAGATCGTTACCTTCGGCACCATGGCGGCCCGCAATGCCATCCGGGATGTGGGCCGTGTGATGGGGCTGCCCTACCAGAGCGTGGACATTGTGGCAAAGCAGGTTCCCATGGAACTGAAAATGACCCTGAAACGGGCGCTGGAAGTTTCGCCGGAGCTGAAGCGGATGTACGATACCGATCCGCAGGTGAAGGAACTGATCGATACGGCCGCCAAAGTGGAGGGCATGCCGCGGCATGCTTCCACCCATGCGGCAGGCGTTGTCATTACGCCGGAACCGACGGATTATTACCTGCCCCTTGCCACCAACGACGGTCTGCCCGTGACCCAGTTCAACATGACCGAGATCGAAGAACTCGGTTTGCTGAAGATGGACTTTCTGGGTCTGCGGACCCTGACGGTGATCCGGGATGCAGAGACCGCGATCCAGAAAAGAGATCCGGATTTCTCCATCGCAAAGCTGGATTATGACGATCCGGAAACCTATAAGATGCTGGGGCAGGGCGATACCGAGGGCGTGTTCCAGCTGGAATCTTCCGGCATGAAGCAGGTCCTTGTGGGACTGCAGCCGCAGAATCTGGAAGATGTTATCGCTCTGATCAGTCTCTACCGCCCCGGCCCCATGGACTCCATCCCGACCTACCTGCGCAACCGCCACGAGCCGGACAAGATCAGCTACAAGACCCCGCAGCTGGCCCACATTCTGGATGTGACCAATGGCTGCATCGTCTATCAGGAACAGGTCATGCAGATCTTCCGGGAGCTGGCGGGCTTTTCCTTCGGGCAGGCGGATAACGTCCGCCGTGCCATGAGCAAGAAAAAGCATGCTGTCATGGAGGCGGAGCGGGAGCATTTTGTCCATGGATGCACGGAGCCGGGCCACGAGTGCCCGGGCTGTGTGGCCAACGGCATCTCGGAGAAAGTCGCCAACGAGATCTACGACGAAATGTCCAGCTTCGCGTCCTATGCTTTCAACAAGAGTCATGCAGCCTGCTACGCCTACGTTGCATTTCAGACTGCCTATCTCAAGTGCCACTATTCCAGCGAGTTCATGGCGGCACTGCTGACCAGTGTGCTGGATAATACCGACAAGGTCATCGAGTACTCGGGCGAATGCGCCCGGCGGGGCATCCGGGTCCTGCCGCCGGATATCAATGTCTCTGGCGGCGGCTTCACGGCAGACTCCAAAGGCCAGATCCGCTTTGGTCTGAACGCGGTCAAGAATGTAGGCCGCAATCTGATCGAGCGCGTCGTGGAGGAACGGCAGGGGAGACCCTACACAAGCCTCTACGATTTCTGCAAGCGGATGTACGGCAACGAACTGAACCGCCGGGCGGTGGAGTGCCTCATCAAGGCCGGTGCCTTCGACCACATGGGAAGCAACCGCCACAGCCTGGTCGAGGCAACGGAGGGCATCCTGAAAAGCGTGGAGAGCGATGCACGGCGGAATCTGGACGGTCAGCTGGATCTGTTCTCGGTCATGAACGGTTCAGCCGAAGAACCGGCACCGGACAGCTACGAGATCCGGACCCTGCCGGAGTACAGCCACACCGAACTGCTTCAGCAGGAAAAAGAGGTCAGCGGTCTGTACCTTTCGGGCCACCCGCTGGACGCCTACCGGGAGCAGTCGGCCAAATTTGCCACTCATACCATCAAGGCGCTGACGGGGGAAGATGCCCACAGGCTGGACAATGCCCATGTCCGAATTGTCTGCACGATCGTCAAGAGCAAGATGATGACGACCAAATCCAACACCATGATGGCGTTTACCAGCGTGGAAGACCTGACCGGCACCATGGAAGTGATCGTGTTTCCCCGTGTGCTGGAAACTTTCCGGGATGCACTGAAGGACAATGCCGTTGTGGTCATCGAAGGGCGGCTCTCTGTCCGTGAGGACGAAGCCCCCCGGTTGATGGCCGAAAGTATCTCGCCCATCGAAGGATATGTCCCGGGCCGTCCGCAGGCCAACCGGCCGAATCTGATGCGGGATGCGGCCCAGAGACTTTACGTCCGGCTGCCCTCCCGCACCTGCCCGGAGTATGCAAAAGTAATCAATCTTCTGGAGATTTTTGACGGAGATATGCCGGTGATCTTTTATCTGGAGGATACCCGCCAGAAGCTTGCCGCACCCCGCAGACTGTACACCTCGGGGCATCCGCTCTTCTTTGAGGAGCTGCGCCGGATCGTCGGGGAAAAGAACGTTGCAACAAAATAACATCCTCCTGCACGAATCGACCTGGGAGAAAGAAAGCAAAATGCGGCGCAGGATCGCATGAATCCAGACTTGAATAAAATTTTAACAGTGTCTCAAAAAGGTATTGGATTCAAGCGGGATCTGTGCTATAATTACTAAAGGTAAGTTGCAAATCTGAGCAAGGTGATGGAGCCGTGCATCGCGCGAAGGCGGCAGGGACTCCATTGGTGAATGAAGAAACAATTGGAGGGAATCTCTCTATGGAAAAGCAAATCAAAACGATCGGTGTGCTGACCAGCGGCGGTGATGCTCCCGGCATGAATGCCGCAGTGCGTGCGGTGGTCCGTACCGGCCTGCACAAGGGCTTCCGGATGATCGGCATCCAGCGCGGCTACAACGGTCTGCTGAACGGCGAGTGCTTCGAAATGAACCTGCGCAGCGTTTCCAACATTATTTCTGCCGGCGGTACGATCCTGTATACGGCCCGTTGCCTGGAGTTCAAGACCAAGGAAGGTCAGGACAAGGGCGCTGCAAAGTGCCGTGAACTCGGCATCGATGCTCTGGTGGTCATCGGCGGCGACGGTTCCTACCGCGGCGCCCGTGAGCTGGCACACCGCGGCATCCCGATGATCGGCCTGCCCGGCACCATCGATAACGATATTGCCTGCACCGATTACACCATCGGTTACGATACCGCAATGAACACGGCGCTTGAGATGATCGATAAGCTGCGCGATACCACCCAGAGCCATGACCGTTGCAGTGTGGTCGAGGTCATGGGCCGCAACGCGGGTTACATTGCTCTGAACGTTGCCATCGCTTCCGGCGCTATGGCAGTCCTGCTGCCGGAGAAGGAATTCGACATGCAGCATGATATTCTGGATAAGATCGCTGAGACCCAGCGCACCGGCAAGCGTCACTTCATCGTGATCGTTGCCGAGGGCATCGGCCACTCTCAGGAGATCGCCAACGAGATCCAGGCCCGTACCGGCATCGATACCCGTGCAACGATCCTGGGCCATGTGCAGCGCGGCGGTTCTCCTACCCTGCGTGACCGTGTGAACGCTTCCGCAATGGGCTATCACGCTGTCTGCCTGCTGGAGCAGGGCAAGTATAACCGCATCGTCGGTATGAAGGGTGAGCATCTGGTGGACTATCCGGTGGACGAAGCACTTGAGATGACCAAGACGCTGGACCCGGTCCTGATCGATGTGTGCAACACGATCAGCATCTGATTCCAAAAACACAAAACCAAAGATTTTTCAGGAGCTGTCTCCGGAGCGTCCGGAGGCGGCTCCTGCTTTTTGTTTCCAGAACGCGATGAGAGTTTGTCCGGAAGCTGTCAAAAATAAAACGTTTCTGCGCTGTAAAAAATCAGAATAAAACAAGTAGTATCGGTAGCTAGTGATTCAAAATCAACCGATTTGTGAGCTGCAACAAAAAGATATAGTACAAAACGTATAATCCGAACGGTGGATTTGCCACTGTGTTTCGGGAGAAAAATATGGTATAATACCCATGGCAAAGGAGAGTGGAGTAACGTGGAACTGGAACAGGCCAGGCAGCGCGTGGAAGAGCTTCGCGCAGTAATTGAAAAGAACAACCGGCTTTATTACGATCAGGATGCCCCGGAGCTGGAGGATTATGAATACGATGCCCTGACGCGGGAACTGAAGGCACTGGAGGCAGAGTTTCCTCAGCTGATCACGTCCAGCTCCCCTACCCAGAAGGTGGGTGGGACGGCCAGCAGCAAGCTGCCGAAGGTGACCCATGCGGTCAAGATGGAGAGCCTTCTGGATGCTTTTTCGTATGATGAACTCCGGGATTTTGACCGGAGAGTGCGGGAAGCGGGCATTGAACCGGAATATGTTGTTGAGATCAAGATCGATGGCCTTTCCTGCAGTTTGGAATACGAAAACGGCGTTCTGGTGCGTGCATCGACCCGCGGTGACGGCGTGGTGGGTGAAGACGTAACGGCCAATGTCCGGGCCATCAAAAAGATCCCCAAGACCCTGAAGAATGCACCGGAATTTCTGGAAGTGCGCGGCGAGGTGTATATGCCCCATGAGGCATTCCGGCATCTCTGTGCAGAGCAGGAGATCCAGGGGGCAGCGCCCTTCAAGAACCCGCGGAATGCGGCAGCAGGGTCCCTGCGGCAGAAAGACGCAAAGATCACCGGAAGCCGCGGCCTTTCCATCTTTGTGTTCAATGTGCAGCAGATCCGCGGGAAGGAGCTGACGACCCATGCCGAGAGTCTGGATTATCTGAAGAGTCTGGGCCTGCCGGTGTCGCCGCGGTACCACATCGTCCACAACATTGAGGATGCCATTTCGGAGATCGAACAGATCGGTCAGAACCGTTCCAGTCTGGACTTTGATATGGACGGCGCGGTCATCAAGGTCAACAATTTTGCTCAGCGGGATCTGATGGGTTCCACCAACAAATTTCCGCGCTGGGCGATTGCCTTCAAATATCCGCCGGAAGTCAAGGAAACGACCCTGCGCAGCATTGAAGTTGCTGTGGGCCGTACCGGTGTCCTGACGCCGACGGCGTGTTTTGATCCGGTATTCCTCGCGGGCACCACTGTGGCGCGGGCGACCCTTCACAATGAGGATTTCATCCACCAGCTGGGTCTGTGCATCGGGGACACCATTCAGGTGCGGAAGGCCGGGGATATCATTCCGGAAGTCATCGGCGTAACGCATCATGAGGAAGATGCACAGCCCTATCAGATGCCGGAATTCTGCCCATCCTGCGGGGCCCCTGTGGTACATCTGGAAGATGAAGCAGCGCTGCGCTGCGTCAATCCGGAATGCCCGGCACAGTCCCTGCGCAACATCATCCATTTTGCATCCCGGGACGCCATGGATATTGATGGTCTCGGCACCGCTGTGGCAACGCAGCTGGTGGAAAAGGGCTTTGTCCACTCGGCGGCAGACATCTATGATCTGACTTTGGAACAGCTTCTGACACTGGAAAAGTTCAAGGAAAAGAGTGCAGGCAATCTCCTGAATGCCATTGAAAATTCCAAGCAGAACAATCTGGATAAGCTGCTCTTCGGTTTCGGCATCCGGAACATCGGAGATAAGGCAGCCGCTCTTCTGGCGGAGCATTTCGGCTCTCTGCAGGCCATCCGGGAGGCGACGGCAGAGCAGATTGGAGAGATCGACGGTTTCGGCGGTGTGATGGCCCAGAGCGTGACGGAATTCTTTGCAAAGGACGGCACCACCGACCTGATTCATCGTCTGGCAGATGCCGGGGTGAATATGCAGTGGAAGGGCGAACCCAAGGGCGATCTTCTCGCCGGAAAGACCCTCGTGGTGACCGGTACGCTGGAAACGCTCTCCCGCAATGAAGCCGAAGCCCTGATCGTCAAAAATGGCGGCAAGGCCAGTGGCTCTGTCTCCAAAAAGACGGCGTATGTCGTGGCCGGTACGGCCGCCGGGTCCAAGCTGACCAAGGCACAGGCCCTCGGGGTCCCGGTCCTGACCGAGGCTGAATTCCTGGCCATGCTGGCCGGAAATGCACCGGAACCGAACAACTGAGCCTGCGGCTTCTTCCGCAGACGTTTCATAAGCGGCAGCACCCGCACAGCAACAAAACGCTGTGCGGGTGCTTTTTTGTGTGCCGTCCGTTCTATCCGTTCGGCAGGCGCATACAGTGATGACAGGAGACACGGAAGGAGAATGAAAGATGGATGCGTATTATCAGGTGGTACAGGCCCTGCCCAGCTGGGCGGCCCGCCCGCTGCAGCGGCTGCCGACAGCTCTGGCCGGGACCGTTCACGAGATCCGGCTCCGGGTGGGATGTGCGCCGGTGTTCACGGTACAGGGTGCGCCCTGCCGCCCGGCGCAGCTGACACCGGAGCTTTCCGCTCTGGAAGAGCTGCGGCTGACCCCGATGCAGATGGAAGAGATCTTTTTTGCGCTCTGCGGCGGATCGGTCCATGCACATCAGGCGGAAATCGCGCAGGGGTATCTCAGCTTTGCGGATGGCTGCCGGGCCGGTCTGGCAGGCCGCTTCTGGCAAAACCCGGCGGAGGGGATCGTTCTGCAGGAGCTAACCTCCCTCAACCTGCGGATCGCACGGCGGAAGGACCTTCCGCTTCCGCCGGAACTGAAGGAGGCTCTCCGGGGACACTTTACCGGAATTCTGCTGGCAGGGGAACCGGACAGCGGAAAAACCACCCTTCTGCGCAGCATTGCCGGGGAACTGCTTCGTCAGAACCGGCTCGTCTCAGTGATCGATGAACGGAGAGAAATCTTTGCGGATGCTTCCGGCGGGGAAGCGCTGGATGTGATCTCCGGACTTCCGAAGGGACAGGCCGTTCAGATGGCGCTGCGGACCCTCTCGCCGCAGGTGATCCTTCTGGACGAGCTGGGCGGGATGGAAGAGGTGACCGCATTGGAACAGGGACTGTTCAGCGGAGTGGATTTTATCGCTACGCTCCACGCAGCATCCCCGGAGGAGGCCACGGTCCGCCCGCAGGTCTGCTATCTGATGGAGCGCGGCGCGGTCCGGACGCTGGTCTGGCTGGCCGGAAGAAACGATCCGGGCCGGGTGCGGGAGGTGCGCTTTTTATGAGCCCGCTGCGGTGGCTGAGCATGCTGTGTCTGGTCCTCTGCGGGTGGTGTGCCGGAGACAGCGTCACGGCCCGGATACAGGTGCATCTGGATACTTTGCGGCAGACGATCGCTTTGCTGGAACTGCTCCGGCAGGAGATCGGCTTCCGGCAGAGCGATCTGGAAACCCTGCGGAAAAAGCTGATCGCCGCCGGAAAGATCCCGGCAGATACCGAACGGTTCCAGACCATGATGCCTTTTGTGGAACTGACGCAGGAAGAAAAGCTCTGCTTTTCGGAGTGCTTTTCCGGTCTCGGACATACCGAGGCCGAGATGGAATGCCGGCGGCTGGAACTGTATCTGGACCGGTTCCGGCACTTTCAGGAAGAGAGCCTGGCAAAGGCGAAGATCCAGAAGGAACTTTCCCACAAACTGGGGCTTGCTGCGGGAGCCGCGGCGGCCATTCTTCTGGGATAAGCAGGAGTTGACCATGGAGATCGATCTTATCTTCAAAATTGCAGCCATCGGGATCATCGTTGCGGTGCTGAACCAGCTTCTGATCCGCTCCGGGCGGGAGGATCAAGCCATGATGACCACACTGGCCGGTCTGGTCGTGGTATTGTCCATTCTGGTCCGGCAGATCAGCGCCCTGTTCGTGACCATCAAATCCCTGTTCGCATTATGAGCCCTGCGGCGGCCCTGTTCGGCCTCGCACTGTTGTCCGCGATGCTTTACAGCGTCCTGCAGAAAGACAACCCGGCGTATGCGCTTCTGCTCTCGCTGGGAGCGGCGCTTGTGATCCTGCTCCGGGCTGGATCAGCGGTCCGGACGGTGCTTCCGGATGTAGTCCGGCTGGCCGGGCAGTCCGGGAACGGGGCGTTCTCCTGCCTGATCCGGAGCGCCGTTTTGCTGATCCTGACCGATTACACCCGCACCCTCTGCGAGGAAGCCGGGGCGGCATCCATCGGCTGGTGCGTCGGGCTGGCCGGGCGCTGTCTGGTTCTGGCGGCAGCGTGGCCGCTGCTGGAAGAGATCGTAGAAAAGATCGGGAGCATTGCAGGATGAGATACCGAAAAATTCTGGCGTTTCTTCTGGTGTGGACAAGCCTGTGCCTGCTTGCCCCGCTGGCAGAGGGCGCAGCTGCATTTCATACCGGGATGCAGTCGGCTCTCCCCGGGGCAGAATTCTGGCAGCCGTATCTGGAACAGAGCGCACCGGAACTTTCCCAAATGGCGGAAGATCCGCTGGCCGTGCTGAAAGGGTTCTTTTCTTCTGCACTGCGCACAAAACTCTGGACGGCCGTCCGCGGATATGCAGAGGTCCTGCTGTTTCTGTTGCTGGCGGCCGTGCTGGAATTGCTTACAGGAGAAAACAGGGAACAGGACCTGCTGGATCTTGTCTGTGCCTGCGGCTGCGGTGTATTGTTATGGGGAAAGCTTCTGTCCATTGCAAAGGAGCTGTGTGCGCAGATTGAAGAATGGAAACAGTTTCTTCTGGGGTTTCTGCCAGTGTATGCGGGGGTCCTGACGATGGGCGGGGAGGCCATGGCAGGCGCGGCGGCGGGCGGCTCTTTTCTGACCCTGCTCTGCGGGCTGGCACAGCTCCTGACGACGTTTGTTCCGCCGCTGCTGGAGTGCTATCTTGCCCTGAGCATGACCTGTTGCATCTGCACCGAGCTGGATCTCGGAACCATCTGCAAGGTGGTGTGCGCTCTGCTGCAGAAAAGCCTGTCTCTGGCCGGAAAAGCCCTTGCCGTTTTACTGGGGCTTCAGCGGGTCTCTGCAGCGCAGCTGGACAAGGCATCCCTCCGGGCGGGGCAGTTTCTGACCGGGACCGTCCCCCTTGTCGGGCAGAGCCTCAGCGATGCCGCCGAGGCCGTGCTTGCGGGGGTGCAGCTGCTGAAGAGCGGTCTCGGCACCGCAGCACTCCTGATTCTTTGTGCGGAGTTTCTTCCGCTCTACCTCGGGATGCTGGTCCATCTGGGATGCCTGACCGGCTGCAGATGGCTGTGCAGTCTGACCGGGAACCGCCGGGGCGAGGCCCTTCTGAAGTGCTTTGCCGAGGCGGTCCGGTGTATGATGGCAGGCATCGTTCTCTTCTGGGGGCTTGGGTCCACGGGCATCGTGCTTCTGTTCATAATGGGAGGCGGCTGAAATGCAGGAACTCAGGACAGCGACTGTTTTGTTCTGCACGGGATGTATCTGCGCAGAACTCGTCATGCGTCTGACCGGGAGCGGCTGGCCCCGGCGGTGCATAAAAGCGGTGGCGGGATTATATATTTTAGTGGTACTCTTCCATGCCGTGCCCCGGCTCCGGACAGAGCTGCAGGGATTTTCTCTGCCGGAAGTCCCATCGGTGTCCATGGGGACGCTGGAAGAGCTTCTTCAGGCGGAACTGGAAGTGCGCGGGGAAGAAATCCGGCCGGAAGGCGGTGATCCCCCGGCATGAACCCGAAGAAACATTTGCCGGAAAGCATCCTCCGGGTGCTGAACAAGCAGAACCGTGTCCAGCTGTCCGTGATCCTCGGGGCGGCGGCATTACTGCTGATTTTGTTCTCGGAGCTTTTTCCGACCGGGAAAACCGCGCAGCCCGTCGAAGCTGCCCGGACAAAGGATCAGAGTACTTACAAAGAACAGCTCGAAACCCAACTGACCGGACTCATTGAACAGATCCAGGGGGCAGGAAAAACCGTTGTCATGGTCACGCTGGAAAGCGGAGAGGAGCGGATCTATGCCACGGATACCCAGTCCGGACAGCTGCAGAGCCAGGAAACACATGTTCTTCTGGAGGATGGTTCGGCGCTGGAAGAGACGGTCTGTCTCCCGGTCATCCGCGGGGTGGCAGTCGTCTGTGACGGCGGAGGGGATGTCCGCATTGCCGCCCGCATCACGGAACTTGTCCGGGCACTGCTGGATCTTCCGGCCAACCGGATCTGTGTGGAACAGCGCAAGGGATAATGCAGTATCTTTTGATTTGAGGGAGGAAGCACGATGAGAGCAATTTCAAAGAACACCCGCAAGGTGACGGCGATCACGCTGGCGGCGGCACTGGTCATTGCCGTTTATCTGAACTGGCAGTACGCCCAGACCGGCGTCACTCTGGAGGAAGACGCTGTCAATGTAGCGGCTGATGCAGGTGAGGAAACAGTTCCGGTCATGGACGGACTTCTGACTGAGGCCGAAGCAGTCTCCAGCGCCAACAAGAATTATGGTGAAGCACAGCTGGTGAGCGTGGCCAACAACAGCGGCTCGAAGTTTTTTGAAGAAGCGCGCCTCAAGCGGACCAAAGCACACGATGAGACGATGGACGCGATCCAGAAAGCGCTGAAATCCTCCTCGCTTTCTGAAGAAGAAAAGAAGAATTACACCAGCCAACTGACCGGGAGTCTGGCAGATCTCAACGCGGAAAATGAGATCGAGACCCTTGTCAAGGCAAAGGGATTTGCGGATTGTCTGTGCTTTCTGCAGTCCGGCCGGGCAGACCTGACCGTGATGACTTCCGGGGATGCGCTGACGGCCGCTCAGGTGGCCCAGATCCGGGACATCGTCCTGAGCAAGAGCAGTGTGACGGCCCAGAATATCACCGTTGTAGAGGTAAAGTAAGGGAGCAGTTGCGGCAGGGGCCGGATTGTGGTAAACTAAAACAGAACAAACAAACCGGCGCCGCTTTCCAAGCGGCGTTTTTGCAGGAGTGCGCCATGAAAGAACCGAAACTGAAAACCGTCTATGTCTGCTCCAACTGCGGGGAGACCAGCCCCCGCTGGATGGGAAGATGCCCCAGCTGCGGGAGCTGGAATACCATGAACGAGGATGTGGTAGCCGAAGCTCCCAGGGCAGGTCTTTCGGGCGGAAAGTCTGCAGCACCCGTCCGGCAGGAGGGCGTTACCTCCCTGACCGCCCGGCGGCTGGCAGATATCAGCACGACGGAAGAAAAAAGCCGCATCCTGACCGGCATCTCGGAACTGGACCGGGTGCTGGGCGGCGGCATTGTGCTGGGCGGCGTGGTCCTTCTGAGCGGTGAGCCGGGCGTTGGCAAATCCACCATGCTGCTGCAGCTGTGCGGTGCCGTTTCCAACCAGCACACCGTCCTGTATATCACAGGCGAAGAGTCTGTCCGTCAGGTCAAACTGCGGGCGGCACGGCTGAAGATCCCGCAGGAGAATATCTACCTTGCGGCCGAGAACGACGTGGATGAGATCTGCGGTTTGATCGAAAAGGAAAAGCCGGATCTTGTCGTCATCGACTCGATTCAGACCATGCGCTGCACCGACATCTCGTCCTCTTCGGGCACGGTCAGTCAGGTCAAGGAGAGCGCTGCCCGGCTGCTGGCTGTTGCCAAAAAGCAGGAGATCCCCATGTTCATCGTGGGCCATGTCAACAAGGATGGTGCCATTGCAGGCCCGAAGGTCATGGAACACATCGTGGACACGGTGCTTTATTTCGAGGGCGACAAGATGCTGCCTTACCGCATCCTGCGGGCAGCAAAGAACCGCTACGGCTCCACCAATGAGCTGGGCATGTTCGATATGACCGGGCAGGGACTGGCGGAGATCGAAAACCCCTCCCAGATGCTGCTGGAGGGGCGTCCGCTCGGCGTCTCCGGCAACTGCGTGGCCTGTACCATGGAGGGCAGCCGCCCCATCCTGAGCGAGATCCAGGCACTGGCGGCCAAGACCAATTTCCCGGCCCCGCGCCGCGCCAGCAGCGGATATGATTATAACCGGATGAATCTTCTGATCGCGGTCCTGGAAAAGCGGGCAGGCTATTTCTTCGGCAATCTGGACGTCTATATCAACATCGTCGGCGGGATCGCCCTGCGGGATACAGCCTGTGATCTGGCAGTCTGCCTGAGCATGGTTTCCTCGCTGCTGGATCGTCCGGTCAGCGATAAGCTCATCGCCATCGGCGAAGTGGGTCTGGGCGGCGAGGTGCGCAGTGTGCCCAATCTGGAACAGCGTCTGCGGGAGGCGGAGCGCATCGGCTTTGAGCGGGCAGTGATCCCGAAACACAGCCTTGCCCACCTGAACCCGGCGGATTATCCTGGAATGCAGCTGGTGGGAGCCGCGTATCTCTCGGATGCCATCCATGCCCTGAAGGCAGACCGTCTGTAATGGAGTAATTATGTCGATCTATCTTGATGAAAAAAATCCCGGGAAGCACAAACCATTTGATGATGCTTCACAGGACATCGTGGATTATGTGCGCTATCTGGAAGTAATTGCAGGCAAGAGCGCCAACACGGCGTTCAGTTATTACTGCGACTTGCGCGGCTTTTCACGCTTCATGAAACGCCGGCGCGGCCTTGTCCCGGCGGATGCCGAAATGCAGGAGATCGACCCCAAAGGGCTGGACACCGCCTTCTGGGGAAGCGTGAGCAAGGAAGATATCTACGAGTATCTCTATTTCCTCAACCGGGAATGCGGAAACAAAAAATCGTCCACGGCCCGGCGGCTGGCAAGCCTCCATGGCTTCTATGATTATCTGGTCAATCAGGTCAACAAATTGACCCGGAATCCGGCCGCATCGATCCGGCCGCCGAAGCAAGACAAGGTCCTGCCCAAGTATCTGACGGCGGAGCAGTCCATGGACCTGCTGGAAAGTACGCAGCACCAGAGCGATTTCCCGGAGCGGGATTATTGTATGGTCGTGCTGTTCCTGAACTGCGGGATGCGTCTGTCCGAGCTGGTGGGAATGGACCTCGGCGACATTGATCTGGAACAGCGGCAGATCCGGCTGTTCGGAAAAGGCCATAAGGAACGGATGGTTTATCTGAACGATGCCTGCATCGAGGCGCTGCAGCTTTATCTTGCCAAACGCAATACGATGGAAGGGCTGAACCCCAGAGAAAAAGCGGTCTTTGTGACCCGCCGCCGGAAAGAGCGCATCTCCAACCGCAGGGTAGAGCAACTGATCACCGGTGCCATGAAAGCGGCTGGGCTCAAGGGCTTTTCCACCCACAAACTGCGCCATACAGCGGCAACGCTGATGTACCAGACCGGCAATGTAGATATCCTGACCCTCAAGCAGCTTCTGGGCCACAGCAGCGTCGGGACTACCCAGATCTATACCCATCTGCAGGAGTTCCAGGTCCGCGCTGCCATTGAACAGAATCCGTTGGGTGATGTCCGGAAAACAAGCTTGGATACAACAGAGCAGACGACAGGGGAGAGTGGAGAGGAAACAGACGGGGATGCTGCGGAAGAATCGCTTCCTTCCGGTCCCATGGAGGCTCTCTCCGGGGCGGCCAAAGAAGGCATCCGGGCCGATACCTCCGCTCTGACCGCTCCGGATCTGGATGAGGACAAGCCGTTATGATGAACGATACTGATTTCTCGACGGATTACACTGTCCGGAAACTCACTTCGGACGATATTCCGATGGTTTTCGACCTGTGCCGGAAAAATCCGCGGTTCTACGAGCATTGTCCGCCGTTTGTGACGCCGCAGTCCATCCGGGACGATATGGTGGCATTGCCGCTGCGGAAAACGGCTGCGGACAAGTATTATCTGGGCTATTTTGACGCCGCACAGCGCCTGGTGGCTGTCATGGATTTCATCGACCATTATCCAACAGAGCAAAGTGCGTTCATCGGATTCTTTATGATGGAAAAGGATCTTCAGGGCCAAGGCACCGGCAGCCGGATCATTGAAGAATTGGCCGGGTGCCTGAAACGTCAGAACTATCGATTCATCCGGTTGGGTTATGTGGATGGAAACAAACAGAGCGAAAGCTTCTGGAAGAAGAATCAGTTCACGGATACCGGTCTGCGGGATGTGCAGACGGATTATACCGTCGTTGTCATGAACCGGGATCTTTGAAAAAGAAAACTGTAATTTACAGGATAAAAAACGCAGAATACAGGCAATGTGCAAAAAGGCCGTCGGCACCGGTAAAACGGAGCGGACGGCCTTAAAAGCAGCCGGAACCGGAAAAGAGGGTTTTTTCTCTCCCCTATATTTCACATAACGTGCATTATACGAAATATTATAACGTTCAAAAAACAGACCCTCTGCTCTCTCCCCGCGGATGCGGTTCAGAATTCACAGAAGGTCTGTGGGATCATTCTGACTGAATTTTTCTCCGGTACAAGGATCCTGTCTGTGTCCGATGATTCCGGACCGAAAGATCATTCCGGCAGCGGTGTCGTCCCGAAGTAGGCACAGATAGCTTCGTAATAGGCACGGGCGGTTCTCCGGCAGCCCTCTTCGCTGCCAAACCGCGCAACGTCCGCCTCGCTGGTCACAAAGCACTGTTCCGCCAGAACGGCCGGACAATCGCTGTCCTCCAGAATGGTAAAGCTTCTCTCCAGCCGGACCTCTTTGTGATTGCTCTCCACCAGCTGCTTGGTATTCCCCAGATAATAGATGTACCGGATCCCGCCGCGCCCCCGCAGACTGGCCCCTGCGGCCTGCATGGAGGCCGCCAGCTGTTTTGCCAGATAGTAGCTCTCCTGATGCCACTTTCTGCCAGGAACGGCGGGATAGCATTCAAACCCGGAAGCTTCCGAACCTTCCGGTGCCGAGTTTCCGTGGATGGACAGCAGCAGATCCGGCGACTGCGCATTGGCGGCTTCTGCCCGCTCGGAGGGCTTTGCAGTGACATCATAGCTTTCCCGCGTGGCCAGCGGGATGTAATCCGGGTCCCGGTCCAGCCACTCCGTCAGGAGCTGAGCGGTCTGTGCGGTCATCTGTTTTTCTTCCACGACTCCCCTTGCCCCCGGGTCGGACCCGCCGTGACCGGCATCCACCGCGATCCGATAAGGCGGATCACCTACGACCGGACGGAAATCATCCTCCTCCACGGCAGCCGTCTGCCGCCCGATGGAAAACGCCTGACTCCACAGGTACAGCCCGGCACAGATGCAGAGAAAGCAGATCGCAAGGATGCCCGCATGCCGGAAGGAAAAGGACTGCTCTCCCCTTTTCCGGCCCTTTCTCCGGCGGGCTGCCGAATGCTTTCCCATTTTACTTCAGCTCGACCACGGTGACGCCGCTTTCGCCCTCGCCGTAGCGGCCCAGACGGAAGCTCTTGACCATCCGGTTGCCGCGCAGGTGCTTGTGGATCGCCGTGCGCAGGGCCCCGGTACCGTTGCCGTGGATCAGGTAGACCACCGTCTGGCCGTTGAGGATCGCCCGGTCGATATAGGCATCCACCTCCGGCAGCGCTTCATCTACCGTCAGACCCAGCAGATTCAGCTCCATTTTTGCGGAACGCTGCACCCGCTCCACCCGGCCGTTGGGGCGGTTCGCATCGCCGGTCAGGCGGGAGTACCGCTGCTGTGCCTTGGTTTTCGGCTGCGGGTCCTTGACGAGCTTCTCCGGCTGCTTCAGTCCCTTCAGCGGGACCTTGGTCTTGATGATGCCGGCGCGGACCAGAACATCGCCGTTTTTGTCCGGAAGCGCCAGCACCGTGGCCAGCTGATTCAGCTCCGCAATGCAGACTTCCTGCCCGACACGGACTTCCTTCAGCGGCACAAATTCCTTGACCGGATTGTGGACGACCTCGGTCCCGATAAAGAGCTTTTCTGACTCTTTTTTAGCGATCTCACGGGCACGCTGCGCTTTCTGCTGCGTACTCATCCGCTCGTCCTTCTGCAGCTGGCGCAGTTCATCGGTCAGAGCGTACGCCTTGCTCTCCACCTGCTGGGCCAAAGTACGGGCTTTGGCACGGGCAGCTTCCAGCTCGTTTTCGCCCTGCTGGATCAGCTCGTCCCGCTTTTTCCGGGCAGCTTCCAGCTGGTGGGAGGCTTCGTTCTTCAGCTCTTCCACCTCGTCCTGGCTGGCCTTGAGCTGGAGTTTCAGATCATCCAGCTGGCCGAGAACGGCATCCAAACGCTTATCTTCGGCAGACAGATGCTGCTGTGCCGCCTCAATGACCCGCTCCGGGATCCCCAGTTTTTCACTGATCAGGAATGCGTTGGACTTGCCGGGCACACCCACACTCAGCTTGTAGGTGGGGCGCAGGGTCTCCAGATCAAATTCGCAGCTGGCATTGACCACCCCTTTGGTCTCCAGAGCAAAGACTTTCAGCTCAGCATAGTGGGTGGTGGCCATCAGAAGAACGCCTCTGCGGCGCAGTTCTTCGATGATCGCGACCGCAAGCGCCGCACCTTCGGCAGGGTCCGTACCGGCACCCAGCTCGTCCAGAAGCACCAATGTCCGGGGCATGGCGAACTCCAGAATGCCGGTGATCTTCTTCATATGGCCGGAGAAGGTAGACAGGCTCTGCTCAATGCTCTGCTCATCGCCGATATCGACAAGAAATTCGTCAAAGACACAGATCTCGCTGCGTTCATCCGCCGGGATGAGGAAGCCGCATTGCGCCATGGCGCACAGCAGACCAGCAGTTTTCAGGGTGACGGTTTTACCGCCGGTGTTGGGGCCGGTGATGATGAGGGAGTCGTATTCCCTGCCCAGTGCAATGTCCACAGGAACACACTTCTTCGGGTCGATCAGCGGATGCCGGGCCCGGATCAGCGAGAACGAGCTGTCTGTGCGGACGGTGGGCTTGAACGCCTTCATATCCAGTGCCAGACGTGCCTTTGCCAATAGGACATCGATCTCCAGCATGGCCTTGTAGCTGTACTGGAACTGCGGCTCAATGGCGGCCACCTGAGCGGTAAAGGCCACCAGGATGCGCTCGATCTCCTGCGCTTCCTGCGCACGGTACTGCAGGATCCGTGCATTGGCTTCCACGACGGCCTGCGGCTCCACAAAGACGGTGGCACCGGTAGAGGAAACATCATGGATGATGCCGCTCACCTCGCCGCGGTACTCGCTCTTGACCGGAACGACATACCGCCCGTTGCGCATGGAGACAACGCTTTCCTGCAGATATTTGGACGTATCCATATTCCGGACCATGCTTTCCAGACGGTCGCGGATGCTGTTTTCGGTGGCGCGGATCTTCTTGCGGAGCTCATTCAGGGTATGGGATGCCGTGTCCGCCATGGCATCCGGGGCCAGGATCGCGCTGGAGATCTGCTGTTCCAGCCCGGGCTGGGGTGCCAGTGCATAGAACAGATCATCCGTAGGCAGGGCATCATGCTCCGAAGAGCCGTACCAGCTGCTCAGATTCTGGAAGTTGCGGAGGGCACCGGCCACCATCAGGAGCTCACCCATGGAGAGTACGCCGCCCTTGACGGCGCGGGTCACCAGCTGGCTGACCCCCTCTACCCCGCCAAAACGGGGCGAACCGTTCTTGATGAGAAGAGAATTGATGGCATCCGTCTGCTCCAGTGCGTAGCGCACTTCATCCGGGTCGCACTGCGGTTCCAGATGGAGCATCTGCTCTTTTGCCTCACTGCACACACAGCCTTCCGCTGCCCGTGCAATGATCTTATCAAGCTCCAGTGTTTTCAAATAGCTTGTTTCCATTTTTATAATCCCTATTTTCCTGTTCCCGGCAGGTCCCGTTCAGGGCAGGACCGATTTCAGGAACTCGTAGCTTTTCAGTGGTTTGTCCAGATGCGTCAGGGCATAGCACTCGGCCACGGCAGAAAGCTTTGCCAGACTGCCCTTCGAGATCCGGAAAGCAAAGATCTTTTTGTCTTCCACCAGACAGATGTGCCGCAGCGCATAGAGCGAACCCGGGTCCAGATTGCAGGTTTTGCCTGCCTTCTGCGCACAGTCTGCACAGAGCAGGATGCCTTCCTGTGGGTCCAGATAGAAAGCAGGCCCATCGTAGCGCTCGCAGACCTTACAGCAGACCAGCTGCGGCAGAAATCCGCATTCGCTCATGGTGCGCAATTCAAAGACGGCCTTGATGACCCGGAGATCCGTTTTCCCCTCGCTGATCATGTACAGGCAGTTGAGCAGGAGCCGGAGTTCTTTCTCAGCCTCCGCTCCCGTGGGCGAAAGCGCTGCCGCCATCTCGGCAAGGTACATGGCAAGGCTCATCCCCTCGATGGAAGAAGAGATTCCGTGAAAGACATTCCGGACCTCTGCTTCCCGGATGGTATACATATTCCGCCCCGGCAGCAGCACAAACTCCGAGTAGCAAAAAAGCCCGCAGGCGCTGAATAATTTGTTCTTCAGCCGCAGGCTGCTCTGTGCCGAAGCCGAGATCACCCCCAACTCCGGTGTCAGAATGGTCAGAATCCGGTCAGACTCCCGGTACCGGGTCTCTTTCAGGACAAGTCCCGGTGTTACGATCGTATCCATCTGCAGTCTCTCCTGTGGGAGCAGTGGGATCCTGCTCCGCAATTTGCTGTCGGTGATTCAGATAACGCAGGATATTTCCGGTGCAGGCAAAAGCCAGCCGCTCAGCGGCTGCCGGGATTCTGCTTGAACCCGAAGTTGTTCAGCAGGAATTCATTGTCCCGCCAGTCTGCCTTGACCTTGACCCAGCACTGCAGATTGACCCGGCATCCCAGAAACTCCTCGCAGTCGGCCCGGGCGGCGCTGGCGATCTTCTTCAGCATGGCACCGCCTTTTCCGATGACCATTCCCTTGTGGCTTTCCCGCTCGCAGTAGATGTTCACATCGATATCAACCAGATCCGTGCCGGGGCGTTCTTTGAAGCGCTCCACCACGACCGCAATGCCGTGGGGGATCTCATCCCGCATGAAAAGCAGAGCCTTTTCCCGGATGACCTCCGCCACAAGCTCTTTCTCCGGCATATCGGTGTAGGCATCGTCATCAAAATAATGCGGCCCTTCCACAGCGTACTGGCTCAGGGCATCGAAAAGTTCTTCACAGTGATCGTCTGCCCGGACACTGACGGTATAGATGGCATCAAAAACGTCCAGTTCTTTCAGCTCTGCTTTCCGTGCTTCCAGATCCGCCGTGTCTTTTACAAGGTCCGTTTTGTTTATGACGGCAATGGCCGGGCCGCCGCTCTGGCGCAGAGCATCCACCAGAACCATTTCCGGCTCGTTCAGGGCACCATAGGGCTCAAACAGCATCATGGAAACGTCCACATCCGCGATCGAGTCGCTGGCTGTCTTGTCCATCCGCTTGCCCAGCTTATTGTGTGCCTTGTGGACGCCCGGAGTGTCCAGCAGGACATACTGGAGCGGACCGCGGGTCACAACGCCGGTAATGCGGGTTCGGGTGGTCTGCGGCTTGGAGGTGACGATCGCCACCTTCTCCCCGACCAGACGGTTCGTCAGACTGGACTTGCCCACATTGGGGCGGCCGATGACCGCCACAAACACGGACGAGGTATCGTAATGCTGCTGCATGGGTGCTGCGTTTTTCAAAATAGAACTCCTCTTCTTTTTTACCGGTACGGCTTATTCCGTATAGCTGACGGTGCGGGGCAGACCCAGCTGCGTCAGGACAGCTTCTTCCTTTTCCCGCATCCGCATGGCTTCCAGACCGCCGTTTTCGTGGTCATAGCCCAGAAGGTGAAGCATGGAGTGGACCGTCAGGAAGGCCACTTCCCGCTGGAGCGGATGCCCGTACAGGGTGGCCTGCTCCTGGGCGCGCTCCATGCTGATGACGATATCGCCCAGCATCTTGCAGCCGTTGTTCTCATCCACATCGTAAACGCCGTTTTCGCCCAGAGGGAAGCTCAGGACATCGGTGGGCATGGGCTTGTTGCGGTACTGATTGTTCAGCTCTGCAATGGCGGCATTGTCCACGAAGGTGACACTGATCTCGGCGGGGTCGTCGAAATGCTCATATTCCAGCACAGCGTTGCAGGCCCGGCGAATCAGGATGCGGAGTCCCGACGGAACCTTGACCGCCTTCTGCGAATTTGTGATCAAAACTTTATTGGACATAAGTGTCCTCTCCTTTCTTTTTTGCCGCTGGTTTCAGCCGGACGCTGCACTCAGCGCCGGGCTGGATGTGCAGCTGCTTCGTATGCCTTGATGATCTCCTGCACAAGGCGGTGACGGACGACATCCTTTTCCGTAAAATAGCATTGCGCGATGCCATCCACATTTTTCAAAACCTGCAGAGCGTCCACAAGGCCGCTGCGGGTCCGGTCCGGCAGGTCGATCTGCGTCACATCGCCGGTCACGACGACCTTGGAACCGACACCCATGCGGGTCAGGAACATCTTCATCTGCTCCGGGGTGGTGTTCTGTGCCTCGTCCAGAATGATAAAGGAATCGTCCAGCGTCCGGCCGCGCATATAGGCAAGCGGGGCCACCTCGATGATCTGCTTTTCTACCAGGCGCTCATACGTCTCCGCACCCAGCATATCAAACAGGCCGTCGTACAGCGGACGCAGGTACGGGTCGACTTTCTGCTGCAGATCGCCGGGCAGGAAGCCGAGCTTTTCGCCGGCCTCCACAGCAGGGCGGGTCAGGACGATGCGGGAGACATCCTTTGCCTTGAAGGCCTTGACCGCCATGGCAACTGCCAGATAGGTCTTGCCGGTACCCGCCGGGCCGACACCGAACGTTACGGCGTTTTTCCGGATGGCGTTCAGATACTCCTTCTGTCCCAGCGTCTTAGGACGGATCGGTCTGCCCTTGACGGTGACCGTGACAAAGTCCTCTGTCAGCTCCCGGACCCGCTTCTCCTCGCCATCGTGCGCAAGGCTCAGACAATACCGGACCGTCTGATCCTCCAGCGGCGTGTGGTTCTCGATCAGAAGCAGCATCCCCTCGATGGCCCGCACGGCGGCGGAAACATTGGCAGGCTCGCCCGTGATGCGGAGGACCGTACCGCGGCAGACTGCCGTGACGGAAAACTCCTTTTCCAGCAAACGGATGTTGCGGTCGCAGTTTCCGAATACTGCCGCAGCAATCTCCACACTATCCAGTTCGATACTCTTTTCAGCCATGTGGCCCTCCTGAAGTCAATCGATTTCCACGTCTATTGTACCACCAAAACTTCAATTAGAAAACTGTGAAAATTGCACAAAAATCATTCAACATTCTCTACCGTCCGGCAATTGGGTGGCCATCGGATTTCGAAACAACAAGACCCCCGAAAGCCGACCTTACAAGTCAACCTTCGGGGGTCCCATTTTTGGAGCTACTGATCCGATTCGAACGGACGACCTGCTCATTACGAGTGAGCTGCTCTACCGGCTGAGCCACAGTAGCACAGGAATCTTCCTGCAACGTTGAGTAGTTTACCATAAAAGCCGGTATCTGTCAAGCTGTGTTTTGCGCCATCTTCCTCAGCCCGGTTTCTGCCCGACAAGGTAGAGCATCCCCACTGCCCCGCCGCAGAGCGGGAGCAGGAGAAAAAGCATCCGGGCAAACTGCCGGAAAAGGACCCCTGCGCCGGGGGCCTGTCCACCGCGGCCGAAGGCAGCAGAGCAGAGCCTGCCGCTGACCTGTATGGCCGAGGTGCCGAAGATACAGACAGCTCCGGCGGCAAGGGCCGAGGGAATGCCGCAGACAGCGGACAGCAGCAGGAGCCGAATGGGCTCCTGCCCCATGGTCCATTGCAAGGAAAGCAGGCCGGACCCAGTCCCGTACAAGAGGACAAACAGGAAGATTGGGAACGGTCCCAGAGCAGAAAGCCCCAGACAAAGCAGAACGGCCAGCGCCCCGGCAAGGGTGAAAAATTCCGTCCGGAACAATCCGGCAGCTTCCGCCGCACTTCCGACAGAGAATAACTTCTGCCAGCAGGCCAGATAATAGCTCAAAGTCTCCGTTTCCCCGGCATTGCAGCGGGATACTGCAACGCCTGCCAGAAAGGTCCCCAGAAGATAGGCACTCATCAGAAAAAGACAATCCCTCCCGGGCAGTACGGCTTTGCCGAACCGTGGAGTTTCCTTTTTGGCCGCGGTTGGCCCGTGGACATCCATTTCCGTAGCTTCCCGGGGCACTCCGCCGGGCAGCGGCCGGAGTTCCGCGACTTCCTCCATCCGCTTCTCTTCCGGCTGCACGACGGGCAGATCGGTTTTCTGATTGACCCACATTTCTGCTTCCTCCTGTGTTGTTTTCTCTCAGCATAAAGTATCAGCGGTGCCGCCGGTCCATGCTCAGCATCCGGAACAGGCCGCCTAGGCATCCGAACAGGATGACCATGGCAAACCGGGTCAGCTGGAGCTCACCCGGCGGAACCCCCTGCGAGAAGCCGAAACCAAGCAGTAAAAGAACATACAGGATTCCCTGAACCGCTCCGCACAGCAGACCTTTCCGGCGCTGAAACAGCGTCATCAGCCAGCCGCTGCTAAAGCTGCCGGTACAGACAATGGCGGTGACCATCGGCCACGCCGTACTCTGCGGAAGGCTCTGGTTTGTCATCAGATATGCCAACCCGGCCATGCAGGCACCGGTCAGTACACCGCCGATGCCAAAGGCTGCAAGGGTCTCCAGAACCGGAAGATTCTTTTTCTCCAACATAAAAACCCGCCCCCCTGCACTACTGTATGCAGAGGGGCGGGTGAAAAAGTACCGGATTCAGAAATTACTTTTTGGCGGGAGCGTTGTCCATGTTCAGCTTCTCGACAGAGCTGATGGCGTTCTTGGTGAAGCGGATCTTCACGCGGTCAGAACCGGTCTCCAGAACGAAGGTGTCGTCCTTGATGGCGACCACACGGCCCACAACGCCGCCGATGGTAATGACCTGATCGCCGATCTCCAGCGCAGCGCGCATGGCGGCATCCTTTTTCTCCTGCTTCTTCTGGGGACGATAGATCATGAAGTAGAGCAGGACCAGCATCAGAGCCAGCGTAAAGAACAGGCTGATATAGCTTTCGGTGCTAGAAGTCAGAAATTGCATGGGACAAAGTCTCCTCTCAAAATTCAGATAAACTCATTATAACCGCTTCTTCCCTCTCTTGCAAGGGAAAACGGAGAAAAACCTCAAATTCTTGTATCGAGCAGCCGGACGTAGCGGTCATGGAAAGCGGTAAAGGTCCCGGCATCCAGCTCATCCCGGATCCGCTCCATCAGGTGGTTGTAGAACCACAGGTTGTGCATGACGGCCAGACGCATGCCGAGAAGCTCCTCCGCCTTGAACAGGTGGCGGATATATGCGCGGGAGTAATTCCGGCAGGCCGGGCAGCCGCAGGCGGGGTCGATGGGGCGCTCGTCCCGCTCATACTTAGCGTTCTTGATGTTGATGATGCCGCCCCAGGTGTTCAGGTGTCCGTGGCGGGCATTGCGGCTGGGCATGACACAGTCGAACAGATCCACACCGCGGGAGACAGCCTCAATGATATTGCCGGGGGTGCCGACGCCCATCAGATAGCGGATCTTATCCTTGGGCATATAGGGCTCCACTTCACTGATCATCTCATACATGACCTCGGTGGGTTCGCCCACGGCCAGACCGCCGATGGCGTAGCCGTCCAGATCAAGGTCTGCGATCTGCTTCATGTGTTCCACACGCAGATCAGCAAAGGTGCAGCCCTGATTGATGCCGAACAGCAGCTGATCCGGATTGGTAGACTTCCCCTCCTGCTTCAGCCGGGCCATTTCGGCCTTGCAGCGCTTCAGCCAACGGGTGGTGCGCTCGCAGCTCGCCTTGGAGTAATCGTGCTGTGCGGGGTTCTCCACGCATTCGTCAAAAGCCATGGCAATGGTGGAACCCAGATTTGCCTGGATCTGCATACTCTCTTCCGGGCCCATGAAGATCCGGTGACCGTCCAGATGGGAAGCAAACGTGACGCCCTCTTCGGTGATCTTGCGCAGCTTGGACAGGCTGAACACCTGGAATCCGCCGCTGTCGGTCAGGATCGGGCCGTCCCAGCGGGTGAACTTGTGCAGGCCGCCCATATCTGCCACCAGCTTATCGCCGGGGCGCAGATGCAGATGATAGGTATTGCAGAGCATGACCTGTGTACCGATCTGCTTCAGATCCTGCGCCGACAGGCCGCCCTTGATGGCACCCGCCGTGGCAACATTCTGGAAAGCAGGGGTCTGCACCGTGCCGTGAACGGTCCGGAACTCACCCCGCCGGGCATCGTGTTCCTGCTTGAGGAGCTTGTAAGTGGTCAAAGAAGGCATATTGTTTTTTCCTTTCTGCGTACGGAAAACAGCCGTACGACCATGTGCCGCCGGGACGGCAGTTTACAGAAGATCGGATTTGAAATTGTAAGTGCCGGGGATCAGAGAATCAGCATCGCATCGCCGAAGGAGAAGAAACGGTACTTCTGTTCCACAGCCACTTTATAGGCCGCCATGGTCTTTTCGTAGCCATACAGGGCGGACACCAGCATGATCAGGGTGCTTTCCGGAAGGTGGAAATTGGTGATCAGGCCGTCGATGCAGTTGAATTTCACACCCGGGTACAGGAAGATGGAGGTGTTCCCGCTGCAGGCGCGGATCTCGCCGTATTTGGCGGCGACGGCTTCCAGTGTGCGGCAGCTGGTGGTGCCGACGGCGATGACGCGGTGGCCTGCTGCCTTGGTGTCCCGGATCCGCTGAGCGGTCTCCTCGCTGATGGAGTACCACTCGCTGTGCATTTTGTGGTCCGCGATCTCGTCCTCCTGCACCGGGCGGAAGGTGCCGAGGCCCACGTGCAGGGTGACCTCAGCAATGCCGACGCCTTTAGCGCGGATGGTATCCATCAGCTCCGGGGTGAAGTGGAGTCCGGCCGTGGGGGCTGCGGCGCTGCCCAGCTCCTTGGCGTAGACCGTCTGATACTGGCTTTGATCCTCCAGCTGCTTGGTGATGTAGGGCGGCAGGGGCATCTTGCCGAACTCGTCCAGCTTCTCGTAGAGGGTCTCGGTGTTATAAGAGAAGGTAACGTACTTGTTGCCGTCCTCCATGGTCTCGTCCACCACAGCCGTCAGGGTGCCGTCCCCGAAACTGACCTTCGTGCCGGGCTGCATCCGCTTGCCGGGCTTGGCCAGACACTCCCACTGATCTCCCTTCACCTGCCGCAGCAGAAGAAGCTCGCAGACGGCACCGGTGGGCTGTTTGATGCCCACGATCCGGGCGGGAAGCACCTTGGAGTTGTTGACGACCAGCAGATCGCCCGGCTCCAGATACTCCGGCAGGTCGCGGAAGATCCGGTGCTGGATGCTGTCGTCTTTCTGGCTCAGCACCATCAGCCGGGCCGAATCACGGGGATCCGCAGGCTCCTGTGCAATGAGTTCTTTGGGTAAATCATACCAAAAATCTTTTTTTAACATGCGTTGCATTTGCCTTTCCGATGATTGACACGGAGACCGCATCAATGTTATCATAAAGTCTGTATAAACAGTATTTATTATATTGCATGGACGCCTGGTTTTCAAGACGTGTTCTGTGTGAATTTGTGTTTTACCGAAAGGAAAGGTGCTGGAAATGGAAAAACAGTATAAAGTTGGTATCGTTGGCGCAACCGGTATGGTGGGGCAGCGCTTTGTGACCCTTCTGGAGGATCACCCCTGGTTCAAACTGACCACGCTGGCCGCTTCTGGCCGCAGCGCCGGTAAGACCTATGAGGAGGCTGTGGGATCCCGCTGGGCCATGACCACCCCGATGCCCGAGAGCGTCAAGAAGATGGTCGTTCTGGATGCTTCCAAGGTGGAAGAGGTCGCTTCTCAGGTGGACTTCATCTTCTGCGCCGTCAACATGCCCAAGGCCGAGATCAAGGCTCTGGAAGAGGCTTACGCCAAGGCCGAGTGCCCGGTTGTCTCCAACAACAGCGCAAACCGCTTCACCCCGGACGTGCCCATGGTGGTGCCCGAGATCAATGCAGACCACATCGAGATCATCCCTGCACAGCGCAAGCGTCTGGGCACCAAGCGCGGCTTCATCGCCGTCAAGTCCAACTGCAGCCTGCAGAGCTATGTGCCCGCCCTGCATCCCCTGATGAGGGAGTTCGGTGTCAGCAAGGCTCTGGTCTGCACCTATCAGGCCATTTCCGGCGCAGGCAAGACCTTTGACCGGATGCCCGAGATCATCGACAACGTGATTCCCTACATCGGCGGCGAGGAAGAGAAGAGCGAGCAGGAACCCCTGAAGCTGTGGGGCCACATCGAGGGCGACAAGATCGTCAGCGCCGAAAAGCCTGTCATCACGGCGCAGTGCTTCCGCGTCCCGGTCTCCGACGGCCACACGGCTGCCGTGTTCGTGAGCTTTGACAAGAAGCCCACCAAGGAGCAGATGCTGGAATCCTGGGCAAACTTCCGCGGCCCTGCACAGGAGCTGGATCTGCCCAGCGCACCCAAGCAGTTCCTGCACTACTTCACCGAGCCGGACCGTCCCCAGCCCAAGCTGGACCGCAACACCGAGCACGGCATGGCGGTCTGCATCGGCCGTCTGCGTGAGGACACCCTGTTCGACTACAAGTTTGCCTGCATGAGCCACAACACCCTGCGCGGTGCGGCAGGCGGCGCGGTCCTGCTGGCCGAGCTGCTGGCTGCCAAGGGCTATTTCGACTGATCTGCGCCTTTTTCCAAACGAGCGTTATAAAGGAGTTTTTGCATTATGAAGAATCCTGTCTTTACCGGCGCGGCGGTGGCGATCATCACCCCCATGTACGAGGACGGCAGTGTCAATTTTGACGAACTGGGCCGCATCCTTGAGGACCAGATCGCCCGCGGCACGGATGCCATCGTGATCTGCGGCACCACCGGCGAGTGTTCTACCATGACCGACGAGGAACAGCTGGCTGCCATCAAGTTTACCGTCGATACCGTCAACCACCGGGTGCCTGTCATTGCAGGTGCCGGTTCCAACGACACCGACCACGGCTGTGCTCTGGCAGCAAAGTCTGCTGCCTGCGGTGCGGACGCCCTGCTGCTGGTGACCCCCTACTACAACAAGACCACGCAGGCCGGTCTGGTGGCGCACTATACTGCCATGGTCGAGGCCGGCGGCATCCCGGCGATCCTGTACAATGTTCCCTCCCGTACCGGTGTGAACATTGCCCCCGAGACGGCTCTGGAGCTGAGCAAGAATCCGCTCATCAACGGCATCAAGGAAGCTTCCGGCAACATTTCTCAGGTAGCCAAGATTGCACAGCTCTGCGGTGATGAACTGAACATTTACTCTGGCAACGACGATCAGGTGGTTCCTCTGCTGTCTCTGGGAGGCAAGGGCGTCATCAGCGTGGTCTCCAACGTGAAGCCGGAGCTGGTCCACAACTGCTGCAAGGCATGGTTCGAGGGCGACACCAAGAAGGCCTGCCAGCTGCAGCTGGAGATGCTTCCTCTGGCCGATGCTCTGTTCTGCGAGGTGAACCCCATCCCGGTCAAGTACGCCATGAACGTGCTGGGCTGGAACGCAGGTGCCTGCCGTCTGCCTCTGGTAGACCCCAGCGATGCACACAAGGAGAAGATCGAGCAGGCATTGTCCGCCGAAGGTCTGATCTGAAAACAGACGAATCAACGCGCAATGCCCGGTGGAGACTCTCCTCCCGGGCATTTGCCGTATCATTGAACCAGAATCTGAAAGGACGGAAAACACCATGACCGATATTATCATTCAGGGCATCGGCGGCCGGATGGGCCACGTTCTCTGCGAGATGATCGCAAAGCGGGAGGACTGCCGCGTGGTAGCCGGCATCGATGTGAAGGACGGCGAACAGAACGGTATCCCCGTGTATGACAGCCTGGAAAAGCTGGCGGGCAAGGGTGATGTGATCATCGATTTCAGCTCCCCTGCTGCTGTAGAAAAGGCCCTGCCCTACTGCGAGGCACACAAGCTGCCCATCGTGGTCTGCACCACCGGCCTCTCTGAAGAACTGCAGCTGAAGGTCGTGCAGCTGTCCCGCAGTGTGCCGGTGTTCAAGAGCGCCAATATGTCCATGGGCATCAACGTGCTGTCCGAACTGTGCAAGCGCGCTTCGGCCATTCTGGGCGCAGACTATGATGTGGAGATCGTGGAGCAGCATCATCACAACAAGCTGGATGCTCCCAGCGGAACGGCCCTGATGCTGGCGGACGCCATCAACGAGGAGAACGACGGCGCTTATCACTATGTCTACGACCGTTCCTCTGTCCGCCAGAAGCGCGATCCGAAGGAGATCGGCATCAGCTCCGTGCGCGGCGGCAGCATCGTGGGCGACCACGAGGTGCTGTTCTGCGGTCAGGACGAAGTCATCACCCTGAAGCACACGGCCTATTCCCGCAATATTTTTGCAAATGGCGCCGTGAATGCCGCTGTGTATCTTGCAAAAAAGGAGCCCGGCCTGTACAATATGGGTAACATGATCGCAGAGATGTGATCCTGCTCAGTTCCCATACCGAAACAGCAGGGAGGGCTTACGGATGGAAAAGGCACGGCATGCAGCACCCTCGAAGCGGGAAGTACGGCGCAGAAAGCACACGAAGCGGCGAAAGCCGGGCGGACCGGTGATCCTGCGGGCAATGGGCGTCTTTCTGACGGCCGGGGTTGCCTTGGCCTGTCTGGGCCTTCTGCGGTTCCGGACCCCGGGGATCGTGCTGGGGCCGTTTGAGTCCGAGCCGACGGCGGAGAGTACGCTCCTGCCGGATTCCACCCCTGAACCGGAGCAGGAGCCTGAGCCCGAGCCGGAACCGGCTCAGCCGGTCACCACGACGATCCGGTTTTCTGCCACAGGGGACAACCTGATCCATTCGCCCATCTACAAGCAGGCGGCCCGCAGGGCTTCGGCCGGGCAGAAGTATGATTTTGATTACTGCTATGCCCATCTGCTGGATTTCTACACCCAGCAGGATGTGAACTGGATCAACCAGGAGACTCTGTGCAGCAGCGAGCTGGAGCCGTCCACCTACCCCTGTTTCTCCACGCCAGGCGAATGTGCCGAGTCGCTCTACCGGGCCGGGATCCAGGTGTTCAGCCTTTCCAACAATCACACCTACGATAAGGGTGCTGCAGGTCTGGCGGCTACCCAGCGGTTCTGGGCGCAGATGCCGGAGGACGTTGTGACCACCGGCCTGTGGAATGGGCCTTCCGATTACGGCCGGATCCCGCTTCAGACGGTCAACGGGGTAACGATCGCTTACCTGTCCTATACCGAACACACCAACGGGATCCCGCAGAACAGCGCCATGACTGCAAACGTCATCTACACCAACCAGCTGGATATCATTCAGCAGCAGGTGACGCAGGCGCGGCAGCTGGCGGATTTTGTTGTGGTAGGCGTTCATTGGGGCGTGGAGAACAGCCACACCATCACAAATGCACAGCGGACACTGGCGCAGCAGCTCTCCGACTGGGGAGCGGATCTGATCCTCGGGACACACCCCCATGTGGTGCAGAACGCCGAGTGGCGTACTTCTTCCGACGGGCGGCAGACCTTTGTGGCCTATTCCCTGGGAAATTTTCTCAGCACCCAGAACAAGCCGGATCAGCTCATCGGTGCGATCCTGACCGTTCAGCTGGAGAAAACCACTGCCCCGGACGGCAGCGTTTCCTGCGCAGTGGTGTCCCCGGTGCTTCACCCGACGGTGACGCATTACGATGCCGGAAAGTCCAATGCGCGCACTTACCTGTTCCGGGATTATACCCCGGAGCTGGCCAAAGCCCACGGCGTCCGGGCAGAGTATCCCGGTTTCGGGATGGATTCGATCCGGAAGGTCCTGGAAAACAACATTGACCCCGCATTTCTGGATCTCACCTGATTTTGCAGCCCTTCGGGGCAGATTGGAGTGTTAACTATGTACGGAGTAACCAAAATCAACATCGAGCCGAACCTGATGATGATCAGCGTACAGGATTCCGAATTCCGGAGCTGGCGTCTGGGCCGTTATCTGCAGCTCTTTGCCGAAAACGGTGTTGTCGTGGATATGATCAGCCAGACCGCCCCTCACGGAACGACCATCGATTTCAGCTTCACGGCCTCTGCCGGGGATCTGCCCCAGGCCATGAAGGCGATCTCGGCGGTGAACCTGGACAAGGCCAAGAAGTCTCCCCTGATCAGTGTCGGCTACTCCAAGCTGAATCTGTTCGGTGAGGAGATGGTCACCAGCTGCGGCGTGGCGGCCCGTGCCATGGCGGCGCTGGAAAAGGCCGACATCGAGGTGCTGCTGATCACCACCAGCGATCTGGACATTTCGCTGCTGGTCCGTGCCGAGAACGAGGACGCTGCCTACGATGTGCTGAAGGAGACTTTTGCACTGTAAGCGCTTCCCTGCTCTTCTTTTCGGAGAATCAAAAAATACCGGCTGCATCCAGACGGGTGCAGCCGGTATTTTCATGTTATGGTATCAATCAGCGGGGGCTTACAGGGTCACCTTGTGGTAGACCTTCTTGCCCTTCTTGATGACAATGCCCTTGGCCAGCTGTTCTGCGGTAAAGCTGGCAGTGGGAGCAGCGACCTTCTCGCCGTCGGCCAGGACACCGCCCTGGGTCACCAGACGGCGGGCCTCGCCGTTGGAAGCAGCCAGGCCGGCCTTGACCATCAGGGTCAGGATGCCGATGGAGCCATTGGTCAGATCTGCCTCGGTCAGCTGGGTGATGGGCATGTGCTCGGTGTCGGCAGCGCCGCTGAACAAGGCACGAGCCGCATTCTGGGCCTTTTCAGCCTCTTCCTTGCCGTGGACCATGCTGGTCAGCTCGTAGGCCAGGATCTCCTTGGCCTCATTCAGGCGCTGATCCTTCCAGGTACTCATCTCGTCGATCTGCTCCAGCGGCAGGAAGGTCAGCATCCGGATGCACTTCATGACATCGGCATCACCGACATTGCGCCAGTACTGATAGAAATCGAAGGGGCTGGTCTTGTT
>CAKSZU010000018.1 GCA_934526125.1 uncultured Faecalibacterium sp.
TTCTTCTATGCGCTGATGTATGCAGCAGGCGGCCCCGACTTCTTCAACAAGGCGACCCATTATGAAGAAGGCATCTGGGACACTGCCGAAGCACAGACCTGCTTTGACATCGTGACCAAACTGGCCTCCTACACCAACCCCATCACTCCGGCACAGGCGAACGATCAGGACTTTACCCAGAATCAGCAGCTGGTGCTGGATAACAAGGCTCTGTTCATGCCCAACGGTACATGGATCGTGGGCGAAATGGGTGAAGCTCCCCGTGCAGATGGTTTTGAGTGGGGCATGACTGCTCTGCCCGCAGTCAAGGCTGGCGGTGATCAGTACAGCTATACATGGTTTGAGCAGGCATGGATTCCGGCAGGTGCAGAGCATCTGGATGCTGCCAAGCAGTTTGTAGCCTACCTGTACAGCGACGAAGCCTGCAAGCTGTTTGCCGAAAGCGGCGCGATCCAGCCTGTGCTGGGGATTGCCGATGATCTGGACGGCGACAACAAGATGTTCTACTCCATCTACGACAACGGCGCAAAGGCAGCTATGGGCAACTTTGCTTCCTTTACCGCTATCCCCGGTGTGGAAGTCCGCACGGTGTTCTTTGACCCTGTCAATTCGCTGGTTTCCGGCAGCACGACGGAACAGCAGTGGATCGATGGCATCAAGTCCGCCAGCGACCAGATGCGCGCCAACATCATCGAGTAAGAACGAAGCTGCATCCGAAAACAGCTTCCAAGGCCCTGCCCAGCGGAGGCGGTTTTGACCGTCTCCGCTTTTTTGAGTTTCTGGATTCCAGTAGAAAGGAACGGTTTGTCTATGAAATCTGACAAAAGCCGCAAACGGTTCGTGTTCCTCTGTGTGGCACCGGCCACCATCCTGTTTTTCATTTTTATGATTTTGCCAACCCTCAATGTGTTCCGCATGAGCCTGTATGAGCGTGGAGCCTACTCGCCAAACGAAACCTTTGTCGGGCTGAAAAACTTCCAGCATCTGCTGAAGGACACCCAGTTCATCCGCTCCATGCAGAACATGATCCTGCTGGTGGTGGTCGTTACCATCATCACCTTTGCGTTTGCGCTAGTGTTTGCAGCCATCCTGACCCGGGAAAAGATCAAGGGGCAGAATTTCTTCCGCATCATTTTCTACATCCCGAACATCCTGTCTGTGGTCGTCATCTCCGGTATCTTCTCTGCCATCTATAAGCCGGAGAATGGTATGCTGAACAGCATCATCGGGCTGTTCCGGGATATGACTGACCCTCTCCTCTGGAAAGGCGAAAAGCTGGTCATTCCGTCCATCATCATTGCTATGGTCTGGCAGGCTGTGGGTTACTATATGGTGATGTATATGGCTTCCATGTCCTCGGTGCCTGCCAGCTTATACGAGAGTGCCAATCTGGATGGAGCAGGCCGTCTGACCCAGTTCTTCCAGATCACGATTCCGCTGGTCTGGACGAACATCCGTACCACCCTGACCTTCTTTATCATTTCCACCATCAATATGGCGTTCCTGTTCGTCAAGGCGATGACCAGCGGCGGGCCGAACGGTGCCTCGGATGTGGCTCTGAACTATATGTACAGCCAGAAAGATGCAGGTCTGTACGGTTACAGCATGGCAATCGGTGTGGTGATCTTCCTGTTCTCGTTCGCCTTGTCCGCCTGTGTCAATCGTGCCACCAGCCGTGAACCGCTGGAGTTTTAAGGAGGAAAAACATGAAGAAAACGGAAGAAAAATCCTCCCGTTCGGCGGAGGGCCTGTACAAATTTTTCATCTATTTTGTGCTGATCCTGCTGGCTGTGACGATCATTGTGCCGGTGGCATGGGTGTTTATGGCCTCCATCAAGCAGAACTCGGAGTTCTACGGCAATCCGTGGGCACTTCCTGCCGGATTCTACTGGCAGAACTTCGTCAATGCGTGGAATGGAGCCAGGATGGGCGAATATATGCTCAACTCCGTTCTGGTCACAGCGCTGGCTCTGGTGCTGTTGCTGGTGATTGCGCTGCCGGCAGCTTACTGCCTGTCCCGTTTCCGGTTCAAGGGGCGCAAGCTGCTGAACACGCTGTTTATGGCGGGTCTGTTCATCAATGTCAACTATATCGTAGTTCCCATCTTCCTGATGCTGCGTGATGGTGATGTGTGGCTGAAAAATCATATCGGCAGCGGCTTTTTGCTGAACAACCTGTTCATCCTGGCGGTCGTGTATGCAGCTACGGCGCTGCCCTTTACCATCTATCTGCTGTCGGGTTATTTTGCCACTTTGCCCCACGACTTTGAAGAAGCAGCCTACATTGACGGTGCCAGCTATTTCTCTGCAATGACCCGTATCATTTTCCCAATGGCGAAGCCGTCTATCATCACCATTATTCTGTTCAACTTCCTGTCTTTCTGGAATGAGTACATCATCTCCATGACCCTTATGAGTTCCACCAGCGCACCCCGTACTCTGCCGGTGGGTCTGCTGAATCTGATGCAGGCCCAGCAGAGTGCTGCACAGTACGGCACCATGTACGCAGGTCTTGTGCTGGTGATGCTGCCCACTCTGATCTTGTACATCTGTGTGCAGAAGCAGTTGACGCAGGGCATGACGGTGGGCGGCTTGAAAGGATAAGGTGACAAAACATGAAAACATTCTGGAAAACGCATCCTGCCCTGCGCATCGTGCTGATGATCGTGCTGTTTGTGCTGTCCATTGCATTGGTGGTGACAGGCTGGAAAATGACCGGACAGCTGGCAGGGCTGGGCATCATGCTTGTGGGCGTGGCACTGCTGCTGGCGGTACTGGCCATTTACAACGCAACCTATCAGGATTGAGGATAAGAGAGGAAAACTATGGAAGATAAGTGCAAGACCGGGCGCGTTACCATTCCGACCGACCTGGATGTGGTGCCCGAAACGTTGGAGATTCTGAAAAAGTGGGGCGCGGATGCCATCCGTGACTGCGATGGTACGGATTTTCCGCAGGAACTGAAAAACGCCGATGCAAAGATCTATTCCACCTATTATACCACGCGCAAGGATAACGCATGGGCCAAAGCGAACCCGGACGAGGTGCAGCAGTGCTACATTATGACGGGTTTCTACACTGCCCCCGGCGAGACCGTGACCATCCCTCTGATGAAAGGTATCAGCCCGGAGCTGATGAAAGTGAACGATCACGATGACATCACCCGCTGGTGGGAGGTCATGGATCGCTCTACGGGCCAGCCTGTGCCGCCAGAACAATGGAGCTATGCGGATGGCAGCGTGACCGTGCAGGCGGTGCCGTTCCATGAGTATACCGTGAGTTTCCTTGCCTACCTCATCTGGGACCCGGTGCATATGTACAATGCCACCACCAACGGCTGGACGAATTTCGAGCATCAGATCACGTTTGATGTGCGCCAACCGAAAACCCACAAATATTCCATGGAGCGTCTGCGGAAATTCATTGCAGAGCATCCGTATGTGAACGTCATCCGCTATACCACGTTCTTCCATCAGTTCACCCTGATCTTCGATGAACTCAAGCGGGAAAAATTCGTGGACTGGTATGGCTATTCTGCTTCCGTCAGCCCCTATATCCTCAATCAGTTTGAGCAGGAAGTGGGTTACAAGTTCCGCCCGGAGTATATCATCGACCAGGGCTACTACAACAACCAGTATCGTGTGCCCAGCAAGGAATACCGTGATTTTCAGGCGTTCCAGCGGCGCGAAGTAGCAAAGCTGGCCAAAGAAATGGTGGACATCACGCACGAGTGCGGCTGCGAGGCGATGATGTTTCTGGGCGACCACTGGATCGGCACCGAGCCTTTCATGCCGGAGTTCAAAACCATCGGGCTGGATGCCGTGGTGGGCAGCGTGGGCAATGGCTCCACGCTGCGTCTGATCTCCGACATCGAGGGCGTGAAGTACACGGAAGGACGCTTTCTGCCTTACTTCTTCCCGGACACTTTCCATGAGGGCGGCGACCCGGTGAAAGAAGCCAAAGAAAACTGGGTCACAGCCCGCCGCGCCATCCTGCGCAAGCCCATTGACCGCATTGGCTATGGCGGCTATCTGAAGCTGGCATTGCAGTTCCCGGAGTTCGTGGATTATGTAGAGAGCGTCTGTAAGGAGTTCCGCGAACTGTACGAGAATATCAAGGGCACTACGCCTTACTGCGTCAAACGGGTGGCGGTGCTGAACTGCTGGGGTAAAATGCGGGCATGGGGCTGTCACATGGTGCATCATGCCCTCTACTACAAGCAGAATTACAGCTATTCGGGTGTGATCGAAATGCTGTCTGGCGCACCGTTTGATGTGAAGTTTATCAGCTTTGAGGATATCAAGAACGATCCGAAGCTGCTGGAAACGGTGGATGTCATCATCAATGTAGGCGATGCCGACACCGCCCACACTGGCGGTATCTGGTGGGAAGACCCGGAAATCTCCTCCGCCATTCGTCGGTTCGTCTGGAACGGCGGCGGCTTCATCGGCGTTGGAGAACCGTCCGGTCATCCATATCAGGGTCATATCCTCCAGATGGCCAGTGTTCTGGGCGTGGAGGAAGAAAATGGCTTTACCCTGAACTACGACAAGTACAACTGGGAAGAGCATCCGAATCATTTCATCTTGCAGGATGCTGACCAGCCCATCGACTTCGGTGAGGGAAAGAAGAATATTTATGCCCTGGAAGGCACGGAAGTGCTGGTGCAGCGGAATAAGGAAGTGCAGATGGCGGCACACGACTTCGGCAAGGGTCGTGCCGTGTACATCAGCGGTGTGCCGTATAGTTTTGCCAACAGCCGCACCCTTTATCGCGCTATCCTGTGGAGTGCCCACAGCGAGGAGGAACTGCATACATGGTTCAGCTCCAACTACAATGTGGAAGTCCATGCTTATGTTAAAAATGGCAAGTATTGCGTTGTGAACAACACTTACGAGCCGCAGGATACCACAGTTTATACGACTGATGGCAACAGCTTTGACCTGCATCTGGATGCCAATGAAATCAGATGGTATGAAATTTAAGTTCTCCTTCTTGTCGATCCGTGCAGTGGACGACCACTGCGCGGCATAAGAGAAAACGGGGCTGTTGCACATCGTTTTAGCCGAAAGTGCAGCAGTCGTTTTCGAAATTAAACGTATAATCAAACAATTCAAAAAGCATGTGCATCACAAATCCATCGAAAATTTCTGATTTTCGAGAAAATTTGTTGCACATGCTTTTGTTTTGGACATTGATACTGTTTGATTCTTACGCCTATTCGTACAAAAATAGGGGCTGTCGCATGTGCAACAGCCCCTTTGACGTTGAAAAAGATTTCAGGTTTCAGTCGATGTGTCCAATATGCGCCAGCCATCCATGAGGGTATCGTTTTCCAGAACAAACGGATGCGCTGTGTCCTGTCCCCATGCAGTGTCATACTTTAACATGAGATAATCGCTTAACTCCGTCCGATTTTTGAATTTCAGAAAGCGATATGGTTCCTGAAACGCAACTTTTTCCACGAAGTACAGAGCATCTGAAGCCGGGAGCAGGATGCCCGTGTGCCCGATCATCAGGGTGTTGTCGTTCTCACCAAAATTATCGTGAAAAATAACGGAGATCAACCGAATCTTTGTGCTGTCGCTAAAGGTGATGCCGCGCTCTTTCCATGCGTTCTGAAAATTCTTCAAGTGAACCTGTATATCTGTGGTACTGGTTGTGGCAACAGGTGCAAACCATGCACTGAACTTTTGCGGGCTGTCGCCGCAGAGCGAATCTGGATCTTCGTCCAGTGTTTCGTAGTCCATGAACAGAGTGCCCGCACCAGCATCCGCAGAAATATCCCCATGGAAAGAAACAAAATCTCCAAACAGACCGAATGCCGTGATTCGGCAGTTCCATCCGGGGAATGAGCCTTCTTTTTCGGCCCACAAATCCTGCATAGCATAAGGATCGTATTTCAAATCGGAAGGCTCAGAAGTTTCAAAACCCGTGGTGAGCCATGCAGAATCCATATCCTGATTGAATCTTTGAACATGATTTGCAAACAACTGGATGCGGGCATCCGATACAGCCGCATCCTTTAATATCCCGGTCAGGAGCGTTTGTGTGTTCTCATCGGTCAGATTGCTGTACTCGATTTGCTGAAGAACCGGCTCATCGTCTGTTTTTTGTGCGGAGCAGGATGTGGCTGCACCACAGAGAAGCAGTGCGGCCGCACCCAGAAGAAATGTACGACGTTTCATGGAATATCAAGTCCTTTATGATTGAAGTGTATCTTCCGCGGGCACAGTGGTAATGTCACGGTAAAATGCTGCCCACGCCGCTTCCTCATAGGGGCGCACGAAGAAATATCCGATGCTCAGCGGAACAGACAGAAGCAAAGTAAGAGAAATGCCCATAGCATCCGAGCCGTGGAAGTTGCTCAGAAGCAGATAAAAACCGATCCACATGGGAAGCGCACCAAGCAGTTCCCAACCGATAAAGCTGAAATCCAGGCAGAGCAGCCGCCACTTGTTTCCATCCATAATACGGCGGGATTCCGTGATAGCTTCATTGGCAGTCAAAAACGGATGCTCTGCCATGATATACGGGGTCATCGCATAACTGTATGCTTTCACAAGACCCGGAATGATGAAAAGCAGTGTCCAGAGCAAAGTGTACACGCTTATCAGCAGGTTCATACAAAAACCGTCTTTCAGACGATTTTTCTGAGAGAACAAGTCCGAAATAGTCGCATTCTCGCCGTCTACCAGATTCAGGTTGAAGCGGGCGTAGCCCAGACGAACAAATCCGCCTGCAATGAAGGTGACGACTGCCAGGGTGACGATGCAAATCACAAGGAATGTCAACAATTTTCCGCCATTCGGCTCTGAAAACAAGTCCATGCTGAAACTGGAGTCCTGATTGGAGCGAGACGGAATGCTCGATGAGCCGCTTACAATGTTGGCTCCAAATGCGCTGGCGATGATGCCAGCCAGAACCGCCGTTTTCCATTTTCCCCGCAGAGCGTCAAGGGCAAGAGCGCGATATTCCTCAGAAACTTTCATGGAAGTGTCCTCCTGTCAGTAAAAGGCAAGATTCGATCGGCAGCAGAAAGAGCTGCTTAATCGCAGGGTAAGAAATCCGCACAAACAGAACTTCCTATCTGCGATATGCAAACCAACGATGTTGCCAACGAATTAAAAAGTTGGTTTGCTATAATTTAGATACGTTCTTAGGCAACTGAAAATTGCAATTTTGACATGAAAAAAGTGGATGGACACGCATCGTCCGTCCACCTGACAAGCAGATTATTCCTTCATCTGTTCCGGGACAGGCGCATCCAGAAGCGAAACGCCCCATTCCTGCATACATTTCGCAAGTTCTTTCTGCGCCAGCAGTGCAGCCTCCCGGCGCACTTCCGGGGAAACGTCCGTGTCCAGAACGTAGGCAGCATGAAATCCGCCGTTGCGATCTTCCGTCAACTGCACCATGGAATTGTGGGCGATCCAGAAATGGCAGAAACGAACCCTGCCACCGATTTCTTCCATTTCGGAGCGCAGCTCTTCTTCATCGCTCCATTGCGGCATCTCGGAGAGAATGCTCTGCAACTGCTCATACGCCTGCTGTTCGGCAGGGGTGACTTTCTTGCAGCGGTATTCCCTCTGGAGGGTGCGCTGCCAGAATAACGCCAGCTTGCCCTGTTTTGCTTGCTCGATCGCATCCTGAATATCAGCTAAAATGCTGTACCGTGGTTCTCTCATTTTGACACCCCCAAATCAACTCTTTAGGAAATAATACATCCCACAAGAATGATTATAGCCGAAAGGAATGCAAAAGAAAAGCGCACCGGCTAAATTTCAGCCGATGCGCTTGCAAAGTTTGTGGTTTATTCCTCGTTTGTGAGGTAAGGGAGATTGCCGATATAGGTATCCAGCAGATCAAGCGCTGCTTTTTTCTGGACGGGGGTCAAATCTTCCAGCCGCTTGCGGATCTCGTCGTCGGTCACATGGGATGCACTGGGAACCAGATCACACAACAATGTGTCTGCGGAAATATTCAGAGCATTCAGAAGTTTGACGATGGTGGCAAGACCGGGTTCTTTTAAGCCACGCTCTACCATACCGATATAGTTGGAGGAAAGCTCAGATTTTTCCGCAAGCTGTTCCAACGTCAACCCATGCTTTATACGCTGCTCCCGTAGTCGCTGTCCAAAAAGCTCTTTCATAGTGCAACCTCATCCTATCGTGTTCTTTACACTCTATAGGATACCTGTTGGTTGCATCAACATACACAATCCAAAGAGATAAACCATTCCGTTAAAGATTGAATCGAAAAAAGATTGCCGGAAACCGACCACTCACGGTCAGTTCCCGGCAATCTGCTTTTATCGAGCCTGCTCGTTCTCCTGTGCTGGTTTTTCCTCCGCAAAAAATCGTTCCACGTTTTTCTGTGCCCGAACCAGTTCCTCAAGCTGGCCGCTTGCCTGACAGAGCGCAGGATGTTTGTCGATTTGAATTTCTGTCTGCATTCGAAATTTTAACTGTTGACTTTTCTCCTCAATTTCGATATGCTGTTCTTGCTTTATCCGTTTCATGTTGCACTGTTAACGTTAAAGCAAAAGACCAGAGTTGTAAAGCCTTTTGGCTAAATAACTCTGGTCTTTTTGTTGGTGCTTGTGCAACAGCCCCTTTATCTTATAGGGTATGGATCAGATGCCGTGCAAAGTCTGCGTTTTCCTTATCCACGAATATTTCTGTAATATATCGCGGCTTTATGCCAAAAGTACCGAGCTGTGCCTGCATCCGGGACTGGTCGAAAACACTTCGCTGGTTGACATCTTTGGTTTTGCAATAGCACTTGATCCCGGCAGCAGTCAAAGCATCGGTGATACGATGGCATTGCGCCGAATCCGAGACCGCAGCCACTTGGGACTTGAAGAAGCGTTCCAACATTTGAGCCACCTCCTGTAAGTCGTTTTGCAGATTTTTTCGTTTTATACGAGTTCTGCTGTGCATCCGACACCGTTCATCTCCGCTCAAAGCCGAGATACCGTGTGCCCTGAAAGGTCAACTTCCCGATGTCTCCCTGTACGAGCAGACCATAATCGCTTCCGTCCACTTCAAATTCCATTCGGTCGCCGCTCTCTACCTGAAAGGTCACATAATACGAGGTGCAGGTACGGGTGCTATACCCGTGCGCCCCGGACGGGTCCCCGGTGTTTGCCATGCTGGAATGTGAAACATCCGTCCGTTTGGCGACCACTGCCGCAGGAACGGACAGCCGGGGCGAGTGGTTGTTCCGATTCCATGTGCGGAAATTGGAAACCAGCGTATAGAGGATGACCCCGAAAACAAGGAGAAACGTAAGGGGGAACAGGATGCTGAACATGACATCAAACCAGCTAAAAACATATCATTCCTCCAGAATTTCTTCCAGCAGATCTTTTACATCTTCCAGAAAAGATTCTTCTCCGATCGTGTTTACTTTGAAGAACACCGCCTGACTGCCGCCTGCGGTGATGGCCGACAGGCGGATGGGGCTGTCGCCGTTCTGGAACATCGTCAGCGTCAGGCTCAGGCGGTTGCCGCCGGCCATGCTGTACCGCTCGAACACCCGGACGCTGCACCGCGCGCTGCCTTCTTTGAAATCGCTGCCCGCTTCCAGATCGGCAGACCAGCTGCTGTCCGGAATCGCCTGTTCCAGCCGGAAGAGAAGGGTGTCAAAGTTCTTGCCGCGAATGGTCTTTTCAAAGATCGCCATAGAGATTCCTCCGTTCTGCCAGTGAAATTCGGTCTGTTTATCCTGAATACGGGGGGAGACCGGCAAAAATTGCAGAAAACCCGAACGGGATGAAAATTTTCCGGAGGAAAGGCAGAATTTTTCAAAAATATCACTTGACTTTGTCAAGCAAATGCGCTATACTGATTCTTGTTCCAGAGCGAAAGGAGGACGCAGCATGGAGCCGTCGACTGTATCATCCTGCATTCTTACATTGAACCGGCGCTTTTCCGCCTACACGAGCCAGCGCCTGCAGGAGCATGGGCTGAGTTTCGGTCTGATGTACTTTGTCATCTATGTGGGCAAGCACCCGGACTGTACCCCGTCCGAGCTGACAAACGCCCTGAAGCTGGATTGGGGGCACTCCCAGCGCAGCCTGAACAAGCTGGCGGAAGAAGGTTTCCTGACCAAAGAGAAAACCGGGCGGAACTACCACCTGAACCTGACGGCAAAGGGCGAAACAACCGTTGCTGTCTGCCAGCGGGTGTTTTTTGACTGGGATGCGCAGAACCTGAACGGGCTGACCGCCGAAGAACAGCGGCAGCTTTTGCATCTGCTGCAAAAAGCAGCACGGAAAGAAAGTGTGTAAGCGATGTATGAAACGATTTTGAGCCCTGTCGATTACGGCGGAATGCAGCTGAAGAACCGTATTCTTTTTGCGCCCACGACCTTCGGCCTGTCGGACGAGGAATATCTTGCGAAGATCCGCAGCATTGCCGAGGGCGGCTGTGCCATGATCATCATCGGCGATGTCCCGGTGGGAAAGAGCAAATTTGAGAAATCCCTGTTTGACAAGAAAGGCTTTGCATTCTATCAGCAGATCGCGGAGATCGCTCACAAAGCCGACTGCAAGGTCTGCGCCCAGCTGCATCAGAGCGATTCCAACATGATGGCGATGTTCAAGTACATCCCCGGTGTGCTGACCAAGAAGATCACCCCGGCTCAGCTGCGTGAAAAGCTGAATGACGAAGTCGCCCCGTACATCACCGGGATGTCCAAGGCCAAGATCCACAAGATCATCGCCGGGTTCGGCAAGGCGGCCGTGCTGGCAAAGCAGGCCGGCTTTGACATGGTGCAGGTGCATGGCGACCGGATGTGCGGCAGCTTCAGCTCCGCCATCTTCAACCACCGCACGGACGAATACGGCGGCAGTGCCGAGAACCGTGCCCGTTTTGCCGTGGAAGCCGTTTCCGCTGTCCATGCCGCCGTGCCGGGAATGCCCATTGACTATAAGCTGGCAGTCCGGCAGGAAAACCCGCACTACGGCAATGCAGGCGTGGTGGAAGAAGAACTGTCCGTGTTTGTGCCGCTGCTGGAAAAGGCAGGCGTGACCAGCTTCCATGTGACGCTGGCAAACCACTCGGCACTGGAAAACACCATCCCGCCGGCCAATCACCCCGATTTCGGTCAGCCGGGGTGCTTCCTCAAGTTCTGCGATGAGGTGCGGCAGTACACCGCCCTGCCCATCTGCGGCGTGGGCGGTTTGAATGACCCCGACTTCGTGGAGCAGCAGCTTGCCAGCGGCCGCATCCAGTGCGCCGCCATGAGCCGTCAGCTTCTGGCCGACCCGGACTGGGTTAAAAAGCTGGCAAACGGTCGGAAAGACCAGATCCACCGCTGTGTCCGGTGCAACAAAAAGTGTCTCGGCGGCCTGATGGAGCATCAGGGCACCCGCTGCATTTATGACGCCTTACACGAAAAAGAAAAGGAGAAAGCATGAGCTACGCAATCGTATTCAGCAGTAAGACCGGCAATACTCGTCTGCTGGCAGAGACGCTCCGCGCGACCCTGCCGCAGGAGGAGTGCTGCTACTTCGGTGCCCCGGACCCGGCGGCTCTGGAAGCAGACACCCTCTATGTGGGCTTCTGGACAGACAAGGGGACCGCAGACGCCGCGGCCTCGGATTTCCTGAAACAGCTGCGCGGGAAGCGGGTCTTTCTGTTCGGGACGGCCGGTTTCGGCGGCAGCGAGGAATATTTCGGCGAGATCCTGAAGGCCGTGCAGAAGCCGCTGGACAAGAGCAACACGGTGTTCAGCAGCTATATGTGTCAGGGCAAGATGCCCCTGTCCGTGCGCCAGCGGTATGAGGACATGAAGAAACAGCCGCTCCATATGCCCAATCTGGATGCGCTGATCGAGAACTTCGACCGGGCCCTTTCGCACCCGGATGCAGAGGATCTGGAACGGCTGAAACAGGCTGTGAAATAAAACAAACCCGGTGGCTTTCCGCAATGCCAATGCAGAAGGTCACCGGGTTTTCTTTTATCAGGAAATCTGCGGAGAAGTCCGGCGGGAAGAGGACTTCTCGTCTGCGAAAGGCGTACTCCTTCCAGACTCCCGTTTCCTGTTCCTTACATTATGAGTCAGCATAGCACAGATCTTCCGTCCCGTAAAGCGAATTTTTTGCAGGTGCGGGCTCGAAATAAGGATCTATCCGCCGCAGGAAACCGGGACAGGGTCTCACAGCCGGGCAGCCTTTGCGGAGGGGAGAGCCAGCACGTCCGAAAGGGTCTCCCGGATCAGACTGATCAGCTCGGCCGAAACGGCGGGCAGGGTGCGGCCGACATGGTGCGCCAGCAGCAGATACAGCGGCTGGGGCGGGTCCAGTGCGGCGCAGTGTTCGTGATGGCAGCGGTCCATGAGGTTGAGGGGCAGCAGGGCGTCCGCGATGCCCAGATTGGCCAGCTGGCGCAGAAGGGACATCCGGGCATCGCAGGCAATGGGCGGCGTCTCCGGGAACATCTGGGGCAGCAGGGAATCCTGGATCGCCCGCAGGGAGGAACCCGCCTGTGCCATGAGCTGGGGGCGGGGCGGCAGCCGCCCGTTCGGGAAAAGGCAGCCCGGCTGCCAGCCCTCCGGGCAGGAACCCGGCGCGAAACAGTAGACCATTTCGGTCAGGGTCAGTACCTCGCAGTGGAGCAGGGTGTGCTTCGGTTCGGAGGAAAGGAAGATGCCCAGATCGGTGGAGGAATTCATCAGGGATTCCAGCGTCTGCTCCTGATTTTCCTCCCGGATGTTCAGCCCGATGTCCGGGTGCCGGGCCTGAAAGACCGGGACGACATGCTCCCGCAGGGCTTGCGAGAACAGTGGGTCGCAGCTGATGTACAGGTTTCCGCCGTGACCCTGCCGGTAGGCGCTGGCGTGGGCGAACATCTCCTTTTCGATGCGCAGGATGTTGCGGGCATTGTTGACGAAGATGGTCCCGGCGCTGGTGGGGCGCAGGCGGTTGTGCTGGCGGGTGAACAGCGGGGTCTCCACCATCTCCTCCACGCTGCGCAGGTGGCGCGACAGGGCCGACTGGGCCAGAAAATGCCGCTCGGCCGCCCGGGAAAGGCTCTGTTCCTCCACGATGGAGATGAGGTATTCCAGAATTTTGCTGTCCAGATTGACCTCCTGCATGGTCTGCAGGGCGGTGCCCATGTCCTCCCGGGGGAGGCGGCCGTTGTCCGCCAGCTCGGAAGGGGAGCGAATCTCCTGCAGCAGCTCTTTTACCAGCGGCTCGTCAGTGGGCTTGTAGCGGAGGTCTGCGATGCGCTCTGCGGTCAGCAGCCCGGCGAGGTAGCGCTCCGGCTCGGTGAGGGTGTGCCCCAGCGGGAACCGCAGGTGCAGCGTCTGGTAGACCGGAGGGTCCAGCGGGCGGTAGGCCAGCTCGTCGCAGGGGAAAACGTGGGCGTTGCTCACCAGCCCGACGCCCACCGCCTGATGCATCATGGAATCCAGCAGGATGACGTCGTTGGACTCAAAGGAGACGACGGGCTGGAACCCGGCCTGCCGGAACAGCTGTTCGGCGATGATGCGGATGCTGTGCCGCGGCCCCTGCAGGACGAAGGGTGTGTCGCGCAGATCTTTCAGCCGGATCTTCTCCTGCCGCGCCAGCGGGTGGGAGGCAGGCAGCGAGACCAGAAGCTCCTCGTAGGCGATGGGAACGTTCGTGACCTCGGGGCTGGGGGTGCCGGCACCCAGGGCAAGGTCCACCGCTCCGCGGGCAATGGCCCCGGCCTGCTCGGAAGCATACAGCTCGGTCAGGCTCAGGGAGATATCCGGGTAGCGGCGGGAGAACTCGTTGTAGATCTTGCTGAAGATGATGGCCCCCCGGTTGGGGGCGGTGGCCAGACGGATGGATTTGCGGCTGAGTCCGGCCACTTCCTTCATGGTCAGGAGCATCCGGTTCTGTTCGTCCAGGATCTTCTGGGCGCAGTCCACCACATGGCGCCCCACGGCGGTGGGGTACAGGCGGCGGTTGTAGCGCAAAAACAGTGTGAACCCGAAGGTATGTTCGCATTCGGTCAGAAACTTGCTCAACGCGGAAGGGGAGACGTGCAGCGCCTGGGCGGCATGGCTCAGGTTGCCGTAGGCTGCAATGGTGGAAAGGTAATAATACTGTTTTGTGTTCATATGGGCAGACTCCTCTGAAAAAGGCGAAAAATGGGGCTTCCGGTCGGAGGGAAAACGAAAATACCGGGGAAATGGTTCAAAGTTCCATAAGAACAGTATACGCTGCCTTCCGAAACAAAGCAAGCTGCTGTGAATAAAATGTTATGAAAAAATTGAAATCTTGTGTATCGTAAAGTGGAAAAAGGTGTTGTAAAATAAAGGCACAACGAGGGCAGAACCTCACAAACACGAAGATCCGACAAACGATCAAGGATCAAGAAGGAGAATAGAAAATGAAGAAGATCACTCGGAGATCCATGCTCAAGGGCAGCGTTATGGCTGCTGCCGCTCTTGCACTCACCGCCTGCGGCGGCTCTTCCAGCAGCACCGCAGCTTCCTCCGGCAGCACGGCCGCTTCTGCAGGCAGCGTCGCAGCTTCCGCCGACGGCATCGGCTTCCCCAAGAACGAGACCATCACTCTGGTGGTCCCCGGTAAGGCAGGCGGCGGCTCTGACCTGGCCATCCGTTATTACAGCGAGGGCCTGAACCGCATCTACGGCCTCAAGACCACCGTCACCAACTACGACTCCAACACCGTCGGCCACCAGACCGTTGCCAACGCTAAGCCGGACGGCACCACCCTGACGCTGGCTACCTCCGCCCTGAACATCCAGTACATCACCGGCAACGCCGAGGTCAACCCCATGACCGACTTCACCCTGATCGCCTGCCTGCAGGACAACGGCTTCTCCACCCTGGCTGTGCCCAAGGATGCCCCCTACGATGACTTCGCAGGCTTCGTGGAGTACGCAAAGGCTCATCCCGGCGAGCTGAACGCCGGTATGCCCGCCGCCGGTGCAAACACCTTCCTGTTCGGCAAGCTGTGCGAAGCGACCGGCATCGAGCTGAACAAGGTCGAGTGCGCTTCCGAGTCCGACCGTCTGACCAACCTGGCCGGCGGCTTCATCGACATCGGCGTCGTGGGCCTGGGCAATGCGCAGGAGTACGAGAAAGCCGGTAAGCTGAAGGTCATCGGCACCGTCGCCGGTGACGGCATCACCATCAGCGAGTATCCCGACACCCTGCCCGACAACTACAAGACCCTGCAGGAGCAGGGCTTCCAGGACTGCTACATGCTGGTCTACCACTACCTGATGGGACCTGCCGGTATGGACGAGACCATGGTCCAGGAAATGAACGCCGCCATGCAGGCCGTCTGCGAGGACCCCACCGTCCACGACGGCATCGCCGGTATCGGCCACATCCCCGGCTGGCATGATCTGGAAGAGTCCGAAGAGCTGCACCAGAAAGAATACGACGAGATGGTCGAGATCGCCAAGAACCTCGATATGTACGTCCAGGGCTGATAAAATAAGTCTTACCCGCACCGACAGAGGGCCCGCGAGGGCCGGATGAAGGTGTACTCCTTCTAACGGATAGCCCGGAGATCTTCACTCCGGGCTATTTTTGAGAAAAAGAGAGGTATCTTCATGAAAATGAGACGCGATATGGCCACAGGCATCGTGGGTCTTGCTACCTGTGTGTTCTTCTTCATCATGACCCAGCAGGTCCGCCAGCCGGTCAACCTGTTGGAGCCGGGCCCCCGGCTTCTGCCCTATGTAGCCCTGTTCCTGATCGGCATCAGCTCCATCGCCCTGATCATCCGGGGCTACAAGGACCGTGCCGTGGAGGAAAAGCCCTACTTCCCCAAGGGCGGCGTGAAAAAGGTGACCAAGAGCTTCCTGATGCTGGTGGTCTACGCCATCGCAATGACCTATCTGGGCTTTGTGATCACTACGCCGTTCGCCACGGCAGCGTTCATCTATGATCTGCGCGGCAACAGCGAAGTCAAGCCCGTCTCCACGGCGATCATCTCGGTGGTGGTCACGGCAGTGCTTTACGCAATGTTCGTGTTCGCTTTTCAGATCAAGCTGCCTGCCGGTGTCCTGTTCGGCGGCTGAGGAGGGAAAATAAATGGCTGCATATCTTTCTGCGCTGCTGGTCTGCCTGAAACCGCTGAACCTGCTTCTGATCTTTGCAATGGTTTCGCTGGGCATCGTGTTCGGTGCCATCCCGGGTCTGTCCGCTACTCTGGGCATTGCACTGCTGCTGCCCATCACCTTCGGTCTGTCCACCGAGACGTCCTTCGTCATGCTGCTGGCCATCTGGATCGGCGGCGTGTCCGGTACCTTCATCTCCGCCGTCCTGATCGGCATCCCCGGTTCGTCCTCCGCCATTGCCACCTGCTTTGACGGCTACCCCATGACCAAGAAGGGTCAGGCGGGCAAGGCGCTGGGCATCGGCATGACGGCATCCTTCATCGGCACGGTGGGCTCCGTGGCCATCGCAACGGTGCTGTCTCCCATCATCGCCGAGGCTGCCCTGCATCTGGGCCCCTGGGAGTACTTCTCCCTCTGCTTCTGCGCCATTACCCTGATCGCCTCCCTGTCCAAGGGCAACATCTTCAAGGGCATCATGTCCGCCGGCATCGGCCTGCTGATGGGCTGCATCGGCATGGACCCCATCAACGGTGCGACCCGTTTCACCTTCGGCAATGTCTACCTGACCTCCGGCATCAGTACGGTGGCTCAGATGCTGGGTATGTTCGCCATGTGCCAGATCATCCGCGACAACGCCAAGGGCGAGGCCAAGATGCCGGATGTGGACGTCAAGAACATGAAGGGTCTGGGCGTCGGCTTCAAGGATATCATCGAGAACATCAAGACCATCGCCTTTGCCTTCCTGTCCGGTCTGTGGATCGGCTTCCTGCCGGGCATGGGCTCCGGCATCTCCAACATGGTCGCTTATGGCTACGCCAAGGGCATCAGCAAGGAACCCGAAAGCTTCGGCAAGGGCAACCCCGCCGGTGTCTGGGCCTCTGAGACCGCCAACAACGCTTCTCTGGGCGGCGCCCTGATCCCCATGATGGCTCTGGGCATCCCCGGCGACGGCATCACCGCCATGCTGATCGCAGGTCTGACCATCCACGGCCTGCAGGCCGGTCCGCTGTTCATGACCGAGCAGCCCGACCTCGCCATGCTGATCTTTGCCTGCGTCATGGTCTCCGCCATCGTCACCTACATCATCCAGATCATCACCAAGCGCTGGTTCCCGTACATCCTCAAGATCCCTTATCACTACCTGTACACCGTGATCCTGGTCATCAGCTTCATCGGCGGCTACGGCATCTCCAACACCATGTTCAACATCTACGTCATGCTGGCCCTCTGCCTGCTGTCCCTGTTCATGAGCGTGGCCGGTCTGCCCACCAGCCCGCTGGTGCTGGCCTTCATCCTGTCCAGCAAGCTGGAGCGCTACTTCCGTCAGGGCATCAGCTATGCCCACGGCAGCTACGCACCCTTCTTCACCCGTCCCATCTCCCTGATCCTGCTGATCGTCTCCGTCTTCTGCGTGTTCTGGCCCTACATCTCCGATCACCTCAAGGCCAAGAAGGCTGCAAAGAACGCTGCCCCCGCAGCTGCCGATGTGGACGTGAACGATGACTGATCCGGAACGGATGCCCGCCCCGGAGCGGGTCTATGGGTCCCTTTCCTCCATGCTGCGCAAGTATGACCGCTATGCCCGCAAGGATGCGTTCTGCGGTCAGACGCCGCAGGAGTTCGAAGCCTGGCGCGCCCGGACCCGGGCGCTGCTGCACGAACTGCTGGGGACCGACAAAATGGAGCGCTGCGCACCGCAGCCCCGGCAGACGGAGACCGTCCTGCTGGAGCAGGGCATCCGGCGGGAACACTGGCGCATCCAGGTGGAACCGGATGTCTGGATGACCCTGTTCCTTCTGGTGCCGGAAAATACCGACGCCGGGACGCCGGTCGTCCTGTGCCCGCCGGGCCACAACGGCGCCGGAAAATACTCGGTGGCCGGTGTGCGGGACTACCCGCCCATCGCCGAAAAAATCGACCATTACCATTATGACTACGGCCTTCAGCTGGCAAAGCTGGGCTGCGTGGCGGTCTGTCCGGACTGCCGCGGCTTCGGCGAGCGCCGCGAGGACGCCGAGGACCCGCAGCGCCTGCCGGAGGGGCTGAAAGGCGACTGCTACCGTCTGGCCCACATGGGCGAGCCTTTGGGGATCCCCGTGATCGGGGTGCTCACCTGGGATCTGGCCCGTCTCATCGACTGGCTGGAAGCGGAAGGGCGTTTCAGCACAGAGCGTCTGGGCGTCCTGGGCTTTTCGGGCGGCGGGATGCAGGCGCTGTGGCTCGCCGCACTGGACGACCGGGTGCAGTATGCGGCGGTCAGCGGGTATCTGTACGGATACCGGGATGCCCTGCTGACGCTGAACAGCAACTGCTCGTGCAACTATGTGCCGCACCTGTGGGAGCATCTGGACATGGGAGACATCGCCAGCCTGATCGCGCCCCGCCCCCTGTGGGTGCAGTCCTGCCGGGAGGATCGGCTCAACGGCCCCCGCGGCGTGGTCAACGCCGAGGAGCAGGTGGCCGTGGCGCACAGCGCCTACGCCCTGCTGGGGGCGCAGGACCGTCTCCTGCACGAGATCTGCCCGGGGGCGCACCAGTGGCACGAAGAGCATCTCCCGGAAAATCTGGCATTTCTTCTCAGGCATTCTGTTGACCCGGAGTGCGACAAAGCGTAAGTAAGGGAGTTTTCCCCATGAAAAAGAACGAGCTGCGAAACAGGATCCTGTCGGTGATCGAACTGCCCCGGATCGGGAAAAACGAGATGCAGGCAGAACCGGACCCGGGCAGGGTCCAGACGAAACAGCTGCAGGCGGCCATCGACGCCCTGAGCGAAGCAGGCGGCGGACGCCTGATCCTGCAGGCGGGCGTCTACCGCACCGGAGCGCTGCACCTGAAAAGCGGCGTGGAGCTGCACCTTGCATCCAGAGACACTCTGGTGCAGTTTGTGGCGGAAGATCCGGAACAGAACTATCCGCTGGTGTTCTCCCACTGGGAGGCCAGCCCCTGCTACAATTACAGCCCGCTGCTGTATGCCTGCGATGCGCAGGATATCGCCGTCACCGGCGAGGGCGTACTGGACGGCGGCGCGGATGCCGACCACTGGTGGAACTGGCACCATCAGGTGGAGGATTCCTGGTCGGAGGACAAAACGGACCTGCAATTGCCGGACCGCTGCGCCCTGCGCCGGATGAATCTGGAGGGTGTGCCAGTTGAAAAACGGATCTTCGGCGCGGGCCATTTCCTGCGGCCGAACTTCTTCCAGCCCATCCGCTGCAGCCGGGTGCTGCTGCAGGGGGTCACCCTGCGCAACAGCCCGATGTGGCAGCTGAACCCGGTGATGTGCCAAAGCGTTGTGGTGGACGGCGTGACGCTTTCCAGCCACGGTGCTAACAACGACGGCTGCGACCCGGAAAGCTGCAGCGGCGTCTGGATCAAACGCTGCCGCTTCGACACGGGCGACGACTGCATCAGCCTCAAGTCCGGGCGGGACCGGGACGGCAGGGAAGCGAACATCCCCTGCCAGAACGTCCTGATCGAACACAACGAATTTGCGGACGGCCACGGCGGGGTGGCGCTGGGCAGTGAGATGAGCGGCGGCATCTACAATGTGCTGGCCTGCGACAACCACTTCTCCAGCCCGAACCTGACCTATGCACTGCGCCTCAAGACCAATGCCCGGCGGGGCGGCGCGGTGAAACAGATCATGCTCTGCGACAGCGAGATGGACCATGTCCACGGGGCGGCCGTCCACGGCACCATGCTGTACGAGGACGGCCGCAACGGCGACAGCCTGCCGGTGTTCCGGGAGATCACCATCGAGAACATCAAAGCCCAGGGCGGCGACTACGGCATTTTTCTGGAAGCTTTCCCGGAAGTGCCCATCACGGGGCTGACCCTCCGCAACATTGAGATCGACGGTGTGCATCAGTGCCTGCGGAGCATGAACTGGAAGGACGCCGTGGTGGAGAACGTGGTCATCAACGGCAAGCGCTTCCCGCGCCCGGGCTATGTGCGCATCCTGGGGGTGCCCAGTGCGGGTGCGGCAGTCCGCGCCAGCGCCGAAAGCTGCGGTGCGCAGGAGGCCATGACCTTCCGCTGGGAGTGCTCGGCGGATGGGAAAACCTGGAAGCCCTGCGGGGACACCCCGGAGCTGGCCGTGCCCGGCGGGGCCGCCTTTGTGCGGGTCTGCGCCTCGGATGCGGCGGGCAGCCGGGAACAGAGTCGGGCTTACCGGGTCCTGCCGCAGGCAGCACAGGGCGCAGCCGCGCGGTGCTGCTGCCGCGGGATGCTGGACTGCCCGGAGATCCCGCGTCCGGAACAGCCGGTCACCCGTCTGGAGCTGGCCGGGATGCTGCTGCCGCTGGCCGATCCTTCGCTGCCCCTGCCTGCGCTGCAGGATACGGCAGATACGGCGGCCCGCTGCGCGGCGGCAAACAGCTTCTTCCCGCTGAAGGACGGCTGCTTTGCGCCGCAGCGCACCGTCACCCGTCAGGAGATGGCGACGGTGGCGATGCAGGCCTGCGGGGTCAATTACCGCAACGCTTCCAGTACCATGCCGGTCTGCACCGACGTGGAAAAGGTGGCAAACAACTACGGCACCAACGTGGCACGCGCCCTGTATTTCGGGTTTATGCAGCTGGAACCGGACGGGCGTTTCGACCCCGAACGGCTGGTCAGCCGGGCGGAGGCTGTGGAGATCCTGAACCGTGTGGCGGATTTTGCCGGGCTGTGAAAAGGAGACAGAATTCATGTGGCTGGAGTATTTTGAACAATATCTGGACCGGGTGTTTCCCCGTTTCCTGAACGAGAAACCCTGGAACTACAAAGACGACCTGTGCATGGTGGGTGCCTGGGACCTGCACCTTGCGACCGGGGACGACCGCTGGCTGGAGCCGGTGCGCTGGAATGCCGGGTTTCTGATGGATGAGGACGGCACCGTGGCCAACTGGGCTGCAGGCGAACACAACATCGACAAAGTCAGCTTCGGCAAGTCCATGCGCATCCTGCGGGATCTCACCGGGGAAGCGCGCTGGGCGGACGCCGTGACGCGGGCGTACCATATCCTGGACGATTACCCCCGTACCGCGACCGGGAATTTCTGGCATAAGGACATCTACCCGGATCAGGTCTGGCTGGACGGCCTTTACATGGGCATGCCCTTCTATGCGGCCTGCCTTGCCGAGACCGGCGAGGACCGCTGGGACGATATCCTGGATCAGTTTGCATCGGCCCACCGGCTGCTGTGGGACGAAACGCTGGGCCTGTACCGGCACGCAAACGACTGCTCCCGCAAAATGGAGTGGGCCGACCCCGTCACCGGCCAGAGCCCTGCGGTCTGGCTGAGGGCCGAGGGCTGGTTCCTGATGGCCCTTGCGGATACCTATGAGATCGCAAAGGATCACACCCCCCGCGCACAGGAGCTGTGCCCGCTGCTGAAGGACGCGCTGGACCGCCTGATGCCCTATCAGGTGGAACAGACGAAGATGTTCCTGCAGGTGGTGGACCGGGCAGACCTTGCCGGGAATTACTCCGAGACGTCCGGCAGTGCCATGGCGGCCTACGCCCTGATGAAGGGCGCACGGCTGGGAATGCTGCCGGAGGAATACGGAAAACAGGGGAGCGAAGTCCTGGACGGAATCCGGGATACCTACCTGAAAAAGACGGATGCCGGCTGGGAGCTGCACGGTATCTGCGCCAGCGCCGGGCTTGGCCCGGGGCCGGATCACCGCACCGACCGGACCGGAACGCCGGAATATTATCTGAGTGAAAAGCAGATGGTGGACAACCAGCATGGCGCTGCCGCCTGCATGATGGCGGTCAGCGAACAGCTGCGCCGGAAGTGAGGAAACGAGTATGGCAGAACGTTTGAGCATCAAGATCAAAGATCAGGACAATGTCGTGGTCGCTGTCCACGACCTGCCCGCAGGCACCACGCTGGAAAGCGGCGTCGTCACCCGGGAAAAGATCCCCCAGGCCCACAAGATCGCACTGGTGGATATCCCGGCCGGCGGCGAGATCATCCGCTATGGCGTGGTTCTGGGCTACGCCAAGAACGATATCCCGGCCGGCAGCTGGATCAATGAACATATGCTGGACCTGCCCGAGAGCCCGGCCCTGACCGATATGCCCTGGGGCACCAGCATCAAGACCCCGGACGAGCTGCCCACCCCGCCCCGCACGACCTGGATGGGCTACCGCAACAAAGTCGGCCCTGCCGGTACCCGCAACCTGCTGGGCATCGTGACCACCGTGCAGTGCGCCGCCGGTGTGGTCAAGGTGGCCGTGGAGCGGATCAAAAAGGAACTGCTGCCCAAGTACCCCAACGTGGACGGTGTAGTGGCCATCACCCACCCCTATGGCTGCGGCGTGGCCATCAATGCCCCGCTGGCCTACATTCCCATCCGGGCAATCACCAACGTCATCCGCCACCCCAACTTCGGCGGTGAGATCATGGTGGTGGGTCTGGGCTGCGAAAAGCTGACCTATGACCGGGTGCTGCCCCCGGAGGACATCACCCCCGAAAACTGCCTGACCCTGCAGGACTGGGAAGGCCACGATGCCATGATGCAGGCCATTCTGGATATGGCCGAGAAGAAGCTGCAGAAGCTGAACCTGCGCCGCCGTGAGGAGCTGCCCCTGAGTGAGCTGCTCATCGGCATGCAGTGCGGCGGCAGCGACGCCTTCTCCGGCATCACCGCCAACCCCAGCGCAGGCTATGCCGCCGATATGCTGGTCAAGGGCGGTGCTACCGTAATGTTCAGCGAGGTCACCGAGGTCCGCGATGGTGTGCCCATGCTGGCCGCACGCTGCGTCAGCGCCGAGGTCCGGGACAAGCTGGCCGCCGAGATGAAGTGGTACGATGACTATCTGGCCGAGGGCGGCGTGGACCGTGACGCCAACCCCACCCCGGGCAACAAGAAGGGCGGCCTTGCCAACATTGTGGAAAAGGCCATGGGTTCCATCGCCAAGAGCGGCACCAGCCCCATCGTCGAAGTTCTTTCTCCGGCCGAAAAGCCTACGAAACACGGCCTGATCTTTGCCGCTACTCCCGCTTCCGATATCGTCTGCGGTCCCTCGCAGGTGGCCTCCGGCATCGGCCTGCAGGTGTTCATGACCGGCCGCGGCACCCCCTACGGGCTGGACGTCGCCCCGGTCATCAAGGTGTGCAGCCGCAACGAGATGAAGGATCACTGGTTCGACCTCATCGACATTTCGGCCGGTCACATCGCCACCGGCGAAGCCACCATCGCGGATGTCGGTACCGAGATCTTCAACCTTATTCTGGATGTGGCCAGCGGCACCAAGCAGCCGTACAGTGACCAGTACGGCTTCCACAACGATATGTGCATCTTCAACCCGGCACCCATTACCTGAGCGGCCTGCGGAAAAGGAGAGACCCCGATGATCCAATTTGGTTTGCGCCTGCACGATGCAGAACCCCTGCCCCTGGAACAGCTGCTCCCTCTAGTGCGGGAAAAAGGCTATACCTGCGCGCATCTCGCCCTGGGCAAGTCCATGAAGGACCTGCCCTGTACGCCCGGCGCGCTGACCCCCGGCTATGCCCTGTATCTGCGTCACCTGTTCGAGAAAAACGGGATCGACATTGCCGTGCTGGGCAACTACCTGAACCTTGTCTACCCGGACGAGACGGTGATCCGGGAGATGCAGGAAAAATACTACGCCCACATCCGCTTTGCCAGCCTGCTGGGCTGCGGCATGGTGGGCACCGAGACGGGTGCCCCCAACCGGGAGTATGTCTACTGCCCGGAGTGCCGCAGTGACCGGGCTCTGCTGACCTTCATCAAGAACCTGAAGCCGGTGGTCCGCTGCGCCGAGCAGTACGGCGTGACGGTTGCCATTGAGCCGGTGGTGCGGCATACCGTCTACGATGCAAAGCGCGCCCGGCTGGTGCTGGACGAGATCGGCAGCCATAACCTGCAGATCCTGTTCGACCCGGTCAACCTGCTGACCCTGGACAATGCGGACCGCCGGGAAGAGATCTTCGCAGAAGCCATCGAGCTTCTGGGCAAGGATATCGCCATGATCCACTTCAAAGATTTCCTCCGGCAGAGCGCCGGGCCCGGCGGCAAGATGAAGGCCTGCGGAGCCGGGCAGGGGGAGATGGGGGACTACTCCACCATCCTGCGGTTTGCCAAAACGGAAAAGCCCTTCGTCTTTGCAACGCTGGAAAATACCACCCCCGAAAATGCGGCCGCCTGCCGCCGGTTCCTGCAGGACCAGTACGACCGGTGCTGACAGCAAAAACAAAACCAGAACAGAAGGACCGCTCTGCGCGCTTCCGGGTGCGCAAGGCGGTCCTTTTTGCGTTCATCGCGCGCGGAAGTTCCCCGTGTGGCACTGGATGCTCCGCGGCCGGTGTGCCGGATGCCCAGACACAGCGCAGAGACCCGGAACCGGGTCCCGTGCTGCGTCTTTTTCGTTTTTGGGAACCCCCTTGACAGGGACCTCCGGCAATGCTACAATGATGCTAACAAACGGTCGTTAGTACACACTGCGGAGGACAGGATGAAGCAGGAAGACACCAAGCAGAAGATTCTGGAAAAGGCGCTGGAGCTGTTTTCCGTACAAGGGTACGATGCCGTCAGCGTGGGCGAGATCGCCAAGGCGGTGGGCATCAAGGCCCCGTCGCTGTACAACCATTTCCCCAGCAAACAGGCCATCTTTGATGCCATTGTGGAGAGTACCGAGGTCCATTATACCCGGAACGCCGGGGAGCGCGCCGTCCACATCCGGGACGCCGGGCAGGACGTGCCGGTGTTCGATAAAATCAGCGAGGACGATCTGGTGGAGAAAGTCCGCCGCCTGTTCCTCTACACCCTGCATGACGAAACGGTCAGCCGCTTCCGCCGGATGATGACCATTGAGCAGTTCCGCTCGCCGGAACTGGCGGCTTTGTACACCCGGCGGTATGTGGAGTGGATGCTGGAGTATCACACCGCGCTGTTCCGCAGTATGATCCGGGAACATGTGCTGCGGGACGAAGCCCCGGAGACCCTTGCCATGATGTATGTCTCCCCGGTGTTCACCCTGCTTGGCATCTGCGACCGCCAGCCGGAGCGGGAAGCAGAGTGCCTTGCAAAACTGGAAGCCCACGTGCGGCTTTTCTTCCGCACGTTCAATCTGAAAAAATAAAGGAGAACTTTTTGAAACACAACACATTTGCACTGGAGCTTGTGGGCTGACCGGGAGGTCTGGCAGAATCACAAGCCATTCCTCCCGGAGATGAAGGTACACCCACAAACTTCAGGAGGAACAACCATGAACCGCGAAAACAAACGCAAAACATTTGAAAAAGGTTACTATAAGACCCACGCCTGCAACGATGCCTTCACCTGCAAAGTCTGCGGGCGGGTATGCACCCCGCAGAACGCGGGCAGCGACCACCGCAACCACTGCCCGAACTGCCTTTCGAGCCTGCATGTGGACGAGGAACCCGGCGACCGCGCCTCCGACTGCGGCGGCGTGATGGAACCCATTGCCGTCTGGGTACGCAAGGGCGGCGAGTGGGCCATCATCCACCGCTGCCGGCGCTGCGGCAAGCTCATCTCCAACCGCGTTGCCGCCGACGACAACCCCATGAAGCTGATGAGCATCGCCATGAAACCCCTGTGTGAGCCGCCCTTCCCGCTGGACTACATCGAGGAGATGACCGCCCTCATGGGCGGCGACGGCCGGATGAAGTAACCCGTCACCGCAAGCCGCCCTGTCCGTTGGAAACCACCATCCGCAGGGCGGCTTTTTGCAGACAAATCAGAGCAGGAATCATCGGGAAAAATCCGGGCCCATCTGTTATAGCAAACCAACTTTTTAATGCAACAGCAACAACGTTGGTTTGCATATCGCAGATATGCTGTTTCTGTTGTGCTAATTTCTGGTCTTGCGATAGAATCAGATCACAGCAAAGGCAAAGGAGGAAACTGCACGGAGTGGATGAAGATCATCGGCGATTCGATGTGGAACCGGCGCTTTGCCCTGAATGTGGTGCTGACTGTCATCATCCTGATGCCCCTCGGTTATCATCGGATGTGGTCCGGCTGGGGCGGCGGCATCCTGTTTTTCGCCATGATCATTGCCATCAACTTTGGTGTCCGAGCCGTGGGGTTCGGGATGGATGCCCGCACCGCAAACCAGCTCAACGAGCAGCTGCACAAACGAAAACTGGAACAAAAGAAAGGCGGAAACCATGAACAAGGCTGACTGGCTGCGCTGTCCCCGCTGCGGCGGCAAGACCCGCACCATGCTGTGAAAAGCTGATCCTGGAGGACCCGCCGTTCTTTGCAAGCTTTGGGGAGCGCAGGCTCAGCACCTATCGCTTTGATTGCGGGCACGGGATCCACGTGGAGAAAAAGCAGGAGTTTCTGCGTGTCCTGCAGGAAGGATAAGGAGACAGAAGCAAAATGAAGATCACAGAACAGTTGTTTGCCCTGCAGGACAAAGAATATCAGGCGTTCCAGAGCAAACTGATGCCCACCGTCCCGCCGGAAACGGTCATCGGGGTGCGGACGCCGCTTCTGCGCAAACTGGCAAGGGAACTGGCGGGCACACCTCAGGCAGAACAGTTTCTGCAGAGCCTGCCGCACCGGTATTATGAGGAAAACAATCTCCATGCGTTTTTGCTGGAACGCATCCGGGATTATGACACGGCCCTGACGGAGACGGAACGGTTTCTGCCTTACATCAACAACTGGGCCACCTGCGATTGTTTCTGCCCAAAAGTTTTTGCAAAGCATAAAGCGGAACTTCTGGTGCCCATCCGCCGGTGGCTGGGGTCGGAGCATGTCTATACCGTGCGCTATGCAATGGGGCTGCTGATGCGGTATTACCTTGACGAGGATTTCCGGCCGGAATATCTTGCGTGGGTGGCCAACATCCGCAGCGAAGAATATTACCTGAATATGATGCGCGCGTGGTATTTTGCTACGGCACTGGCGAAACAGCCGGAGGACGCCCTGCCGTGGCTGACCGAACGGCGGCTGGACGTCTGGACGCACAACAAAACCATCCAGAAAGCCGTGGAGAGTTTCCGGGTCCCGGCGGAACGGAAACAGCAGCTCCGGGAACTGCGCATCCGGCCGTGAAGGCCGCCGAAACGCGAGAAAGAGAGGATCGGGATGAACTACCTCCGCATCACAAAAGACAACATCGACCGGGAGCATATCTGCTGCGCCATGTCGGGCAAACAGAGCCTTGCCAAGAAGGAATGGCTCAAACAGCGGTTCGACGAGGGGCTGGTGTTCTACCGCAGTGAGGAACGCGGCAAATGCTTCATCGAGTATCTCCCGGCAGAAAACGCCTGGGTGCCCATTGAGGCGGACGGTTGGATCTACATCGACTGTCTGTGGGTCTCCGGCGCGCTGAAAGGCCACGGCTACGCGGGTGAGCTGCTGGCCGAGTGCATCCGGGATGCCCGGGCGCAGGGCCGCAAAGGGCTTTGCATCCTGTGTGCGGAAGGGCGGAAGCGGGAGTTTCTGGCCGACCCGAAGTTTCTGGCCCATGAGGGCTTTTCCGCGGCCGATGTTTCCGACTGCGGCATCACCCTGATGTGTTTACCCTTTGACCCGGCGGCGGAGAAACCGAAGTTCAAGGCGTACGCCAAGCACCCGAAAGCGGAAGAATCTGGGTTCGTTCTCTACTATACCGACCAGTGTCCCTTTACCTGTTACTGGGTGCCGAAGGTGGAAGAAACTGCAAAGGCGCACGGCATCCCGCTGAAAACCATCCACATCACGACCCGGGAAGCAGCGCAGAACGTCCCCGCTCCGGTGACGACTTACGCCCTGTTCCGGGACGGGAAGTTTGTCACCCAGGGCATCCAGTCGGACAAAAAGTTTCTGGCGCTGGCAGGCGTGAAAGATTGAGGCACGGAAAAGGAGAAGACCATGCAGTATAACGAGACGATCACCTTGAAAAACGGAAAGACGGCATTGCTTCGCAACGGCGTGGAAGCCGACGGTGCGGCGGCGTTTGCAAACTTCAACCAGACCCACGCCGAGACAGATTACCTGCTCTCCTACCCGGACGAAAACAGCTTTGGCCCGCAGCAGGAAGGGCAGTTTCTGGCCGCGAAAACCGCAAGTGAAAACGAGATCGAGATCATTGCCTTTGTGGACGGCAAGGTGGCCGGGACGGCGGGCATCGAAGCCATCGGGACAAAATACAAGGTCCGGCATCGGGCAGAGTTTGGCATCAGCATCCTGAAAGAATACTGGGGCCTCGGCCTTGGCAGGGCCCTGACGGAAGCCTGCATCCGGTGCGCAAAGGAAGCCGGTTACGCTCAGCTGGAACTGGATGCTGTGGCCGAAAATACCCGGGCCATTGCACTGTACCGGAAAGAGGGCTTTGTGGAGTTCGGGCGCAACCCGGCCGGGTTCCGCTCCCGGCTGAGCGGGGAGCAGGAACTGGTGTATATGCTGCGGAAACTGTGAGCCGGACTTTCCGGTATCATCCTGATCCTCGCTTCGGGGATTTTCCGCTTTTTCTGTGCCTGCTTTGCGCCGGCTCCTTTGATCACCAGGGAAACGGGTCTCACCGGCGCTTTGCGCGGGCCTTTTTCTTTTTGCGGGGCATTATGGCGTAGATGTAGCCGAAGGCGGTGCCGCAGATCCCGCCCACGATGTGCATGAAGTTTGCCACGTTGTCGTGGACGAAGATGATGTCGTAGACCTGCTGGCCCAGATACAGGGCGGCCACCAGCAGCATGGTGACCGGGATCCCGCCGGAAAAGCCGGAGAGGGAAGCCAGCATGATGAGCATGAACACGATGCCCGAGGCCCCCAGCAGGGCGGTGTGGGGGAACAGCAGGCATTGCAGGACCCCCGAGATCAGGGCGGTGAGCAGGATGCCTTTCAGCAGGGGGATGCTGCCGTATTTCTCTTCCATCGGCGGGCCGATGACCAGCAGCAGAAGCATATTGTTCAGGAAATGATCCCAGTTGGCGTGGCCCAGCACATGGCCGAAGAGCCGGAAATAGAACAGCGGGTCTTTCAGGGAGCTGCGGTAGATGCAGAACAGGTGCTGCGTGGTCCAGCCGCCGGTCCATTGCCCCAGAAAAAGGGACAGGAGCGAGAGCAGAAAGAAGGTGAGGATCACCGGGGAATTGTATTGCAGCTGCAATGTCAGTTTGGGACGTTTCGTAAGAGGTTCATCCTTTCCGAGGCCCGCCGGAGGGCGGACGGCATTTAAGGGTATTGTAGCATACTTGCAGCCGGTTTTCCAGCATCTGTGCCGGGTGCAGGATATCATGACCCGGAAATTTGAGGGGCTGAGCGAGGCGCACCCCTACTATGTGCTGGAGCCTGTCTATCAGGGCGGCATCCTCTACGTCCCGGCCGACAACCCGAAGATCTTCCTGCGGGAGGTCATCTCGGAGCAGGAGGCCAACGCCCTCATCGATGCGATCCCCGAAATGAAAGGGGAGGAGTTCCACAGCCGGAGCTGACAGGCCCCTTTGAACGACAAAATGCCCCGCACGGAGTGCCGGAAAGCGCTGCACCGTGCGGGGCATTGTTCTTGAAAAATCAGACCAGATAGGGGTCCAGCAGGGCGTCGATCTCCTTTTTGCGTTTGGGCCGGGGGTTCTCCACGCTGCGGCCCCGGCAGACGACAAGGTCCAGCTGCCGCAGGGCCGACAGATCCTTCAGGGGGTCCTGCCGGGTCACGATGAAGTCCGCGCTCTTGCCCGGGGCGATGGAGCCGGTCAGATCGCCGATCCCTGCCAGCTGGGCGTTGTGCAGGGTGGCGGTGTAGAGGGCGAACCGGTTGGTCACGCCGCAGTATTTGTGGAAGTAGCACAGCTCCCGCCAGAAGTCATACTGGGTGATGTAGGGGCAGCCCACGTCGTTGCCCAGCCCCACGGGGATCCCGTTGGCAAGGGCGGTCTTTGCACTCTCAATGATGCCTTCAAAAACGATCTTCCCGTTGTACTGGTCTTTTTCCGATGCGCCGGAAACGGCCGTATCGAACAGGGCATAGGGCAGAGCGGGGGAGATAGTGGTGCAGAGGAAAGCCCCCCGCTCTTTGTACAGGCGGATGGTCTCCTCGTCCATCCGGGCACCGTGCTCGATGGAGTCCACCCCGTTTTCCAGCGCCACCCGGACGCCTTCGGGGGACTCGGTGTGGGCGGCCACCCGGTATCCCAGCCGGTGCGCCTCATCGCAGACGGCCTTGACCATGGAAGGCGGCATCTTCAGCTCGCCGGGGGTCCCCTTGGCGGTGGCATCCAGAACGCCGCCGGTGATCATCAGCTTGACCAGATCCACATTCTGGGCGTGGGCCTTCTTCAGCTGCTTCAGGGCCATGGCGTTGTCCTCGGCGGCCACGGCCACAGAGCCTGCCATGTGCCCGCCGGGCACCGAGATGCCCTCGTTGGCGGCGAGGATGCGGGGGGCAAGGACCTTGCCCCGGGCCGCATCGTCCCGGCAGCGGGTGTCAAAGTCGGAAATGCCGCCCACCGTGCGCAGGGTCGTCACGCCGCCCAGAAGCTCCTGCCGGGCGTAGCCGCAGACCATCCGGTAGGCCACCGCCCGGGTGAGGCCGTTGCTCAGGATCCGGCGCACCAGGGCCGCGTTGTCCCGGGGCTTGGCGCTGGGGGTGCCGTTCCCGGCCAGATGGACGTGCAGGTTGATCAGGCCCGGCATCAGCCAGCCGCCCTTCAGATCGATCTTTTCGTATCCCGGACAGGGGGCGCTGTCCTCCACGATGTCCGTGATCGTCTCATCATCCACCAGGATCATTTTGTGCAGGGTCGGCTCCATCTGCTCGGTGCCGTCCAGCAGAATGCAGTTGTAATAGGCTCGCCGCATCGTTTGTTCATCCTTTCCAGTCTGGCGCTTCCGGCCGGTTTTTCTTCAGTATAACATGTTTGCAGACCAGATAAAAGACGTTTGTCGTGTTTTTTCTTCGGCCTGCTGCATTGACATTCCGATGTCGGCCGAGTACACTGATAAAGTATGATGAGAATTCGGAAAGGAGGTGCCGCCATGGCATCGGAAACCAAGCTCCGGGAGCTGGCCGGAAAAGGCTGCCCGGTCTATTATTTTTATTCCGGCGAGCGGTATCTTGTCCGGCAGGCCGTGAACGCCGCCGTGCGGGTCCTCTCGGCGGATACGGACGAGGAGGCCACCATGCTGGACGGTGCTGCCCCGGAGATCGAGCAGCTCATCATGGCGGCGGGCACCATCTCCTTTTTCGGTACCCGGCGGGTGGTGGTGATGCCGGAGCTGGACCCCGGCGCGTACAGTGACAAGGATCTGGAAGAACTGAGCAATACCCTTTCCAGCCTGGAAAATGCCGTGGTGGTGCTGGGCAGCGTGTTTGAGCTGGAACGGAACCGGCTCAAGACCGGCAAACGCGCCCAGAAGCTGATCGCCCAGTGCCAGAAGCTGGGCTTTGCCGAGGAGCTGGCCAAGCCGAAGCCCTACGAGCTGAAGATCATGCTCATCGACCGTGCAAAGGAGCAGGAAACCACCCTGCCCGAGGGCGCCGCCGCTGCCCTGCTGGAGCGCTGCGGTGAGGACCCGTTCCTGCTGGAAAACGAGGTGGACAAGCTCTGCGCTCTGTCGGGCTATCAGACCGTCACCACGGCCATGGTGGCCGAGATGGGGACGGTGAGCCTGGAAGCGGATGTGTTCGAGATGATCCGGATGATCACGGCCAAGAACGCGACTGGTGCCTGCAAAAAGCTGCAGACCCTGCTGCGGCTGCAGCAGGAGCCCATAGCCATCACCGCGGCCATGATCGGCAGTTATGTGGACCTGTACCGGGTCAAACTGGGAGCCTCCCGCCGGAAGAGTTACAGCACGGTGTTCAAGGACTTCGGCTACCGGGGCAGCGACTACCGGCTCAAGCGCTCGGCGGAGACGGCGTCGCACTATACGCTGAACCAGCTGGAAGCCTGCCTTCAGATCCTGCTGGATCTGGACAAAAGCCTGAAAAGCCAGCCGGTGGAGGATCAGATCCTGCTGGAAACGGCACTCTGCCGTCTGGCAATGGCGGGGAGCGGAAGATGACAGAACGTGAAGTACTGCACACGGATCGTGTGCTGGTGGTAGAGGGCAAATACGATGCCGCCCGTCTCTCCCACCTGACCGATGCCATGATCCTTCTGACGGACGGTTTCGGGATCTATAAGGATAAAAAGCGCCAGCAGCTCCTCAAGACGCTGGCCCGGAAGAACGGGCTGATCCTGTTCACCGATTCCGATGCGGCCGGGTTCCGCATCCGGACCTATATCACCAATCTGGTGGGGGCAGAGCATGTGGTGCAGGCCTATGTGCCCGCCATCCACGGCAAGGAAAAGCGGAAGCCCCAGCCCGGCAAGGAGGGGCTTCTGGGCGTGGAAGGCGTGGAGGACGCCATCGTCCTGCAGGCGCTGAAGGATGCGCTGGGCGATGAGATCGGCCTTGCCACGGCCCGCCCCGCAGGCCGGCAGATCACCTATACGGATCTGTATCAGTGGGGGCTCTCCGGCACCCCGGGCAGCGCAGAACGGAAATACCGGCTGCTGAATGCCCTCGGCCTGCCGCCCCGCCTCTCCAAAAAGGAGCTGGTGGAAGCGTTGAACCGCCTGTACAGCTTTGAACAGCTCGATGCTCTGCAGGAAGAGCTTCGGGCAGAACCGGAATCCTGAAAATTTCACAGCGCTGGGATCAGATTCCCGGCGCTGTTTTTTCGTCCCAGCCTTTCCGCAGCAGTTCCAGCGCATGGGTCTCCAGGCGGGAAACGTAGCTCCGGCTGATCTGCATCAGCTGCGCCGTTTCCAGCTGGGTCAGTGGCGGCTGCCCGGCCAGTCCGTACCGCAGCAGGATCAGTTTGCGCTCCCGGGCGGGCAGCCCCTCGATCAGCTGCCGCAGCCGCCGGGCCTCGTCCTGCCGCTCGCAGGCGGCCTCCATGCAGAAGCCGTCCTGCAGCACGTCCGACAGCGTCAGCTCGCTGTCCTCCTTCCCGGCTTCCAGCCCCTCCTGCAGGGAGACCGTGCTCCCGCTTTTGCGCTCTTTCCGGAAAAACATCCGCAGTTCGTTTGCTATCCTCACCCCAGCGAACGCCGGATTGAGAATCGGAACCATCCGTTTCCGGGCCGGAGCCGCCGCCTTCGTCATCCTCCGGGTCTA
>CAKSZU010000019.1 GCA_934526125.1 uncultured Faecalibacterium sp.
ATGTAAACATGATCGACCTGCTCGGGTTTGACGTTTGCACGGTTCAGGGCCTCCTTGATGACGATGGAGCCCAGCTCGGCAGCGGGAACGTTGGCCAGGGTGCCGCCAAACTTACCAATGGCGGTACGGCATGCAGATGCGATAACGATCTTTTTCATGTGAATAGCCTCCTGATTGTGTATGTTGGTGATTTTAAGAAAGACTTTTCAAAACGCACAAGGCGTTTCTGCAATAATAAGGAATGCAGGGATCAGATCAGCTCTCCCCTGCTGCGGAGTTCTTCCATCCGCTTCACCACAGCCGCCTCCACATTGGGAGTGACGAACTTGGAGATGCTGCTGCCGTAGCGGGCAGCCTCCTTCACGATGGTGGAAGAGAGGTAGCTCCACTTGATGCTGGTGGCAAGGAACATCGTCTCAATGCCGGGCATCAGTGCGTGATTGGTCTGGGCCAGCTGGATCTCGTTTTCGAAATCCGTGACCGCCCGCAGCCCCCGCACCATGACGGAAGCGTGACGCTTCTTGGCGAACTCCACGGTCAGGCCGTCGAAGCTCTCCACCGTCACATTGGGGATGTCCTTGCAGCATTCCTGCAGCAGGGCCACCCGCTCTTCCACGGTGAACAGAGGGTGCTTTGCGCTGTTGATCAGGACCGCCACGATCAGGTGGTCGTTGATCTTTGCAGCGCGCTTGATGATATCGAGATGACCTTTGGTCACCGGATCAAAGGATCCCGGGTAAACTGCAGTCGCCATCGGCTGGTTCCTCCTTGAGCGCTGTGAAAAGCGCGTTTTGGTCGGGCCATGATAGCACTTTCCAGATCGAGATGAGCAGGAACCGCATGACGCTGCGATCTATCGTTAATTTTTAGACAATCACTTGGATACTTCTGCGCTGCATCCTGCTACGTTATAAGTAAACCACATCGTCAAAATTTTATCAAGACTTTTTCTAAAAAATTTATTTTTCATGCACCAAAGAATTCGGCTGAAAAGCTAAGAATTTTAGTCATTTTGCATTACGGTCCGATTTTTCCGTAGAAAGTTGCCGAAAGTATTGATTCCTCGGTTTGTTAATGATATAACTAAGTTGGAATTTACAATTCCTTCATGCTATTGTAAGAGAGGATGGTTTATAATGGATTTTACGGAACTGTATGCGCAGAAGAAAATGACCGCTGAGCAGGCTGCTGCTCTGGTAAAGAGCGGTGACTGGGTGGACTACGGCTGGGCCGTCAACACCCCGGTTGCCGTAGACGCCGCCATCGCCAAGCGCCTGCCCGAACTGGAGGATGTCAACTTCCGGGGCGGCATCCTGATGTGGGTGCCCGCGATCTTCCAGATCGACGACCCCGCTGCTCACATGACCTGGAACAGCTGGCACATGGGCGGCATTGAGCGCAAGGCCATTGCACAGGGCTTTTCCTTCTACTCCCCCATCCGCTACTCGGAGCTGCCGCGCTACTACCGCGACAGCAAGGACCCCGTGGATGTGGCAGTGTTCCAGGTGACCCCCATGGACGAGCACGGCTATTTCAACTTCGGCCCCTCTGCTTCGCATCTGGGTGCCGTCTGTGAGAAGGCCAGGAAGATCATCGTCGAGGTCAACAAGAATATGCCCCGCTGCCTGGGCGGCACCGAGAACTGGGTGCATATCTCCCAGGTGGCCGGTGTCGTGGAGGGCGACAACCCGCCCATCGGCCAGATGGCTGCCCCCGGCGCCGCTACCGAGGTCGATCTGAAGGTGGCAAACCTGATCGTGCCCCAGATCCCCAACGGTGCCTGCCTGCAGCTGGGCATCGGCGGTATGCCCAACGCCATTGGCAACCTGATCGCCCAGAGCGACCTGAAGGATCTGGGTGTCCATACCGAGATGTATGTGGACGCCTTTGTGGACATTGCCAAAGCCGGCAAGATCACCGGCCGCCACAAGAATCTGGACAAGGGCCGTCAGGTCTACGCCTTCGGTGCCGGCACCCAGAAGATGTACGATTACCTCGACAACAACCCGGAGTGCATGGCAGCCCCCGTGGAGTACACCAACGACATCCGCAGCATCTCGGCCATCGACAACTTCATCTCCATCAACAATGCGGTCGATATCGACCTGTTCGGTCAGGTCAACGCCGAGAGTGCCGGTGTCAAGCACATCTCCGGTGCAGGCGGTCAGCTGGACTTCGTTCTGGGCGCATACCTTTCCAACGGCGGCAAGAGCTTCATCTGCCTGTCCTCTACCTTTATGAATAAAAAGACCGGCAAGGTGGAAAGCCGCATCCGCCCCACGCTGGAGACCGGCAGCATCGTCACCGATACCCGTGCCAACATCCACTATCTGTGTACCGAGTACGGCTGCGTGAACCTGAAGGGTCTGACCAGCTGGGAAAAGGCAGAAGCTCTGATCAGCGTCGCCCACCCCGATTTCCGGGAGGAGCTGATCGCCGAAGCCGAAAAGCTGCACATCTGGCGCAGGAGCAACAAACGATAAAATGTGCCGCGGGTAATTCCTGCTGCCCGCGACAGGAATGGAGTCTGTTCGCATGATGGACAAAAAACCGCATATCAAGCCCTATCTCTACGGAATGTTCGCAGGCTTTGGCGCGATCAGCCTGAGCATCGTCTTCTTTTTCCTGATCTACCGGTTCCAGGGCTTCGGGGACGCTCTCTCGACTCTGACCGGCATCCTGATGCCCTTCATCTACGGCGGCGTCATCGCCTACCTGCTCAAACCGGTGTGCAACTGGCTGGAGGATTTTCTCCGCCGGATGTTCCCCGAAAAGATGCACGGCTTCGCCAATATGCTGGCGGTGGCCCTGACCATCCTGTTCGGGCTGCTGGTAGTCTACGCCCTGTTCATGATGATCGTGCCCCAGCTGGTCACCAGCATCACCACCCTGTACTACACCGCACGGGACAACATCAACCAGTTCGTGGAATGGGCCTCGCAGCAGGAGATCATTGCCAGCAACGAAGAGCTGCTGAACTTTATTGAAACCACCTATAACAAGCTCCAGACCGGTCTGGACGGCTGGGTTCGGAACACCCTGTTCCCCTCCATGCAGAGCCTGCTCAGCGGTGCGGCCGTGGGTGTGGTCAATGTGGTGACCTTCCTGAAGAATGTGGTCATCGGCCTCATCGTCTCGGTGTATCTGCTGGCCAGCCGGAAAAAGTTCGGGCAGCAGGGCAAGCTGATCCTTTACAGTCTGGTCAAGCCCCGGTGGGCTGACCTCATCATGGAAGAGATCCGCTATGCCGACCGGATGTTCGGCGGGTTCATCAACGGCAAGATCCTGGATTCCGCTATCATCGGCGTGCTGTGTTATATCTTCTGCCTGATCTTCAAGTTCCCCAGCGCCCTGCTGGTGTCGGTCATCATCGGCGTCACCAACGTCATCCCCTTCTTCGGTCCCTTTATCGGTGCCGTCCCTGCCACCCTGCTGATCCTGATCCAGGACCCCATCAAGGCGCTCTGGTTCATCCTCTTCGTGCTGGTACTCCAGCAGGTGGACGGCAACATCATCGGACCCAAGATCCTGGGCAACACCACCGGCCTTTCCAGTTTCTGGGTGCTGTTCGCCATCCTGCTGTTCGGCGGCCTGTGGGGCTTTGTGGGCATGATCATCGGCGTCCCGCTCTTTGCGGTCATCTACGATGTCATCAAGAAGCTGGTGTTCCACGGCCTGAATCGCAACGATGAATCCGGCATGGTGAACCTCTACCACGATGCCTTCGGTGACCCGGAGGACGAGTGATCCCACCGGAAAATATCGACCCAACGGCCCTGTCTCCTGCGGGAGGCGGGGCCGTTTTTGAAAGGAGCTTTCATGAAAGTGATCCTGAGCCGCAAGGGCTTTGATTCCCAGAATGGCGGCATTGCCCCCGGAGATATTTTCCTCTTGCCTTTGTAAACAGAACACCCCCTTCCCGGCGCTGTCTCGGCGCTTGAGGAAGGGGGTGTCCTTGTTATACGGACTGCCGCATCGGGCAATTACTGCTGATCCGGCTTCCAATCCTTATAATTTTCATAGCGGCTCTCGCGGATCTTGGTGTGGGACCAGATCTCATCGGCCGCAGGCTGCCAGTTGGCGGCGTAGGCCTTGCACTTGTCGCAGAGGTGGTCAACGCTCTCGGGGCTCTGGAGATCGGTGCTGTGGGCACCGGTCTCGTGGACCATCTTCCGCAGCAGCTCGGGGTTCTCCAGCATGGGGCAGGGACGCAGATGGTTCTTATTGAAGGGCTGGCCGTTGTGGTAAGCCATGAACAGCGGGCTGCGCAGGATCTCCAGAATGCTGCTGTCGTGGATGTTGGCATTGGAGGAGTGGATGAACACGCAGGGCTCTGCGTCGCCTGCGGAGTTGATGTGGAAGTAGTTGCGGCCGCCGGCAATGCAGCCGCCCACAAACTCGCCGTCGTTCTGGAAGTCCATGGGGTAGAACGGGATATCGCACTCCTCGCTGCGCAGGTAGCGGATGCGCTGGATCATGTACTTGCGCTGCTCCGGGGTGGGCATCAGCTCGGGAGCTGCCTCGTTGCCCACGGGCATGTAATGGAAGTAGAAGCCGAAGTGTGCGCCCTTGTCGCAGAGGAAACGCATGAAGTCGTCGTTGGTGACGGCCTCGATGTTGTCGCGGGTGTAGCAGATGGAGGTGCCGAACAGGATGCCGTGTTCCTTGAGCAGGTCCATGGCGCGCATAACGGCAGCATAGTGGCCCTCGCCGCGGCGGGCATCGTTGGTCTCCGGGGTGCCCTCGATGGACAGCATGAAGGCGATATTGCCCAGCCGGACGACCTCTTTGCAGAAGGGCTCGTCGATCAGGGTGGAGTTGGTGTAGATGGCAAATTCCACATCGTTGTGCTTCTCGGCCAGCTTCAGGATATCGGCCTTGCGCACCAGCGGCTCGCCGCCGGTCAGCATATACAGGTAGATGCCCAGCTCCTTGCCCTGCGTGATGATCTTATCCATGTCCTCAAAGCTCAGGTTGTTCTTGTGGCCGTACTCACCGGCCCAGCAGCCCACGCAGTGCATATTGCAGGCGGAGGTGGGGTCGAACAGGATCAGCCAGGGAATGTTGCACTGATACTTGACGCGGTTCTCACGGATGGTCTTGGTGCCCCGGAAGAAAGCCTCATAGCCCAGGTTCAGGGCCGTGGTGCGGGCCACATTGGGGTCCAGCTGATCCAGCATGCAGTTGAGCAGCTTGGACCACTTGCTGTCGGGGTCGGTCACGGTCGCACGGGCGTGTTCGTAGGTCTCCTCGCTGAAGGAATCGCCGTAGAACTGCTTTGCAATGTCCACCAGCTGACCAAACGCCTTCTCCCGGTCCTTGTTGACGTGGGAAAGAACGATATCTGCAGTCTTGCCCAGTGCAGCACGCTGCATTTTGTGCGTCAGAGAATCAAATGCGGTATTCATTGTTGTTTCCTCCATAACTCAATAAATTTGCGATCTTTCCGGGCAGCTCGAACCCAAGGTCGCTCAGGGGCCTGCCGTCCCGCAGCTGCGCTGCGGCAAACAGCAGATCCCGGATATCGTAGGTACTGCCCCAGACCTCCGGAACGCCGCGGTCCACCCCCAGCAGGGTGTAGACGGCTTCCATGCCGGTCCGCATCGAATACTCGATGGTTCCGGCCGTCTCCCGGGGGGTCTCGGCGAACTGGCCCAGAAAGGCGAAGTTCACCGCGCCCTCCGGAACCACTTCCGGCCGGTCCCCCTTCCGGCGGGGCATCAGGGCGGCTGTGGCATAGGGCATCATCATCGGCACGGTGTTGGCACCATGCTCGGCAAGATCCTCGATCCGGTTTTCCGGAACCCCCAGATGGTACAGCCACTCCATGCAGATCTCCTTGCCGGTGCATTCCTGCATGGGTTTGTCGATGTAGTCGCCGGGCCGGTCTCCGGAGCGGCCGCAGAGCCAGCCGATCCACTGCCCTTTCGGCTGATTGCGGAACAGCGGCTGTTTCCGGAAGGCCCAGCAGATCTGCCAGCCCGAATCCCGGACCGTCACGACACGGCCCACCGGATTCGGCGAAAGGACGTTTTCAAGATAAGGCAGGATGCGTTCATCCCGTGTGGCAATGGTGGCGCTGACCTCCCGCGTCTGGTCCGGAGAGGCGCAGAAGCATTCCGGCCGTCCGAAGGCTGCGTCCTGTGCGGCGATCCGCTGCCAGAGCGTCCAGCTGCCGGACCGGAGCGCCGGGTTGTAATCCGGCGGCTGATCCTGGGAGCCGATGGAGGTGTTTTCCATGCTCCCGCCGCCGGCAATAAAGACCAGATCGTTCTCGGTCAGATCGACCCGCTCCTCCTGACCGTCCGCCAGCAGGCAGATGGTCTTTGCCTGCTTTCTGCCGTTGTTCTGCTCAAACTCTATGTTTGTGACCCGGGTATTATAATGGAAGCGGACCCCATGGTTTTCGAGGTACCGCACCATGGGCAGGATCAGGGATTCGTACGGATTATACTTTGTGAAGCAGATCCCCCGAAACATTCCGGCCTGATGAAGATTCCGTTTCAGGCTGCGTTTCAGCTCCAGCGCACTGTGCCACGGCTCAAACGTGAACTGTGCGCTCCAGCAGAACCAGAACTCCGACCGAAGGACTTCCGCATCCAGGACATCGGAGATCTTCCGGTCGGAAAGCTGTTCATCCGGTGTAAAGAAGAGCCGGACAAGCTCCCGGCGGCCTTTTTCGGACAGGGCGGCCATCCTGCGGTTGTGTACGTCCTGTGAGCGGTCTGCCGTCACCAGACAGAAGGAGCCGCCGGCTTCCGCCCTGTTCAGGCGGCAGCACTCTTCCAGCACGCTGACGTCCTCATCCTCAAGGGACGGGATCGAATGCAGCAGATCCCACATGACTTCGGAATGCTCATCCAGTGCCCGGATGCCGCGCATCACATAGCCGATGCCCGGATACTGGTATCCGTCGGATGCGCCGCCGGGAAGCGGCTTCTGTTCGAAGAGGTGGACCCGCTCCCCTTTCATCTGCCCGTCCCGGACCAGATAGCAGGCCGCCGACAGGGCCGAAAGGCCGGTGCCGACCAGATAGGCCGACTTCCGTTCCACGCCGGATGGTTTTTTCGGGTGCGCAAATGCTTCATAGTTTCCGCTGGAATAATACATTTGTTATTCCCTCCGTTTACTGTGGATTCCAGGCTTACCGCCTTTCATTTTGCGCTGATAATACTGTATCATTCTGTCAAACGGAAGACCATAAACAGAAAAAGCACCGTGATAGAAAACCTATCACAGTGCCATGAATGATAAAACCCCGTCAATCGTCCCGCTCACAAGCGCTGCGGTCGGTCCGGAACCGGTTCAGCGCCCGCTGGAAATCGCCGTGGAGCAGGGTGTTCAGCCGCTCGGTCATCCGGGCAGGGTCCTCCTTCATGTCCTTGCGGATCCACTCCAGCGACATGCCCACCAGTGCATACTTGTAAAAATCCACGATGAACTGCTTGTCGGCGTCCTGCACCGGCAGATCCTTTGCCCCCCGGTCAATGAACTCGTGCAGCATGGGGTCCAGCAGTTTGTATAAGTACTGCTCCACCTGTTCCCGGCTCATGGAGCGGTAGACGTTCATCACCAGGACCTTGTTCTCCTGCACCTGACGCAGGATGTCCAGAAAAGCCTCCGTCCAGGTCTCGAAGGTCCGTTTGCCTTCGATCGCCTTGGCGGCGTCCTCCATCATGATCCAGTCCACCAGATCGTAGATGTCCTTGAAGTGATAATAGAAGGTCATGCGGTTCACGCCGCAGTCCTCAGTGATATCGTTGATCGTGATCTTATTCAACGGTTTCTGCAGCAGAAGCTTCTTCAGCGAGGCTTCCAGTGCTCTCTTGGTTGTCTGTGACACAAAATCCATCCTTTCCTGGAAGAACTCCGACGAGGGGGACCCGGAAGAAATGAGAATCTTTCCTTTCTATAATACCGCATTCATGGGGTAATTTGCAAGCTCAAAATCCGTTGCCTTGACATTTTTTTACACGGTACACAAAATCCATTCCCCCGCTCTTGATTTTCCGGACCGTTATGCTTACAATGAGAGGCACAGGGGCCGATGCGGGCCCCCGGTTCTTCTTGAATGATCAGAGAGGAAGGATAGTATATGATCAAAACCATTGGATTTTTAGGCTGCGGCAACATGGGCGGAGCCATTGCACGGGCCGTTTGCAAGGCCGTGGACCCCAAGGACGTCTGGCTGGCCAACCGTACCGCCGCCAAGGCCGAAGCCCTTGCGGCGGAACTGGGCTGCAACACCACCATCAACGACGAAGTGACAGGCCGCTGCGACCTGATCTTTCTGGGCGTGAAGCCCCAGATGATGGAAGCGCTGCTGACCCCGCTGCGCTTCACCCTGAATGAGCGTCCCAGCCGCTTTATCCTGTGCAGCATGGCGGCAGGGCTGTCCATTGCCCGCATCCAGGAGATGGCGGGCGAGGATTACCCGGTGATCCGGATCATGCCCAACACCCCGGCTTCCGTGGGCGAAGGGATGATCCAGTATTGTTCTTCCAACGTCACGGCCGAAGAAGAGGAAGCCTTCTGCAGGCTGATGGCCCCTGCCGGGCGGCTGGACCCGGTGCCGGAGAGTCTGATGGATGCCGCCAGCTGCGTGTCCGGCTGCGGCCCGGCCTGGGTGTACCAGTTCATCGAGGCACTGGCCGACGGCGGCGTGGCCTGCGGCCTGCCCCGGGTCAAGGCACAGGAATACGCCGCCCAGATGGTTCTGGGCAGCGCAAAGATGGTGCTGGAAAGCGGCAAACACCCCGGCGAGCTGAAGGACGCCGTGTGCAGTCCCGGCGGCAGCACGATCCAGGGTGTCCGCGTTCTGGAAGAGCGCGGCTTCCGGGGGGCTGTGACGGATGCCGTCCTTGCCGCTTACGACAAAACAAAAGAGATGGGAAAGGGTTAAACCGAAATGCGCATCGTAGTCAAAGTAGGCACCTCCACACTGGCGCACCCCACCGGGCGGCTGAACATCCGCCACACCGAGGAGCTGGTCAAGGTGCTGAGCGACCTGAAGAACGCCGGACATGAGGTCATCCTGGTCTCCTCCGGCGCCATCGGCATGGGCGTGGGCAAGCTCTCGCTGCCCGAGCGGCCGAAGGATGTGACCACCAAGCAGGCCTGCGCTGCCGTAGGGCAGTGCGAGCTGATGTACACCTATGACCGGCTGTTCACTGCCTACAACCACAACGTGGCGCAGATCCTGCTGACCGGCGTGGATGTGGAACACGAAGGGCGGCGGCAGAACTTCCAGAACACCCTGACCCGGCTGCTGGAACTGGGGGCCCTGCCCATCATCAACGAAAACGACACCGTGGCCACCGATGAGATCACCTCCATCGGCGACAACGACACGCTGGCGGCCATCGTCACCTGCTGCATCCATGCAGATCTGCTGGTGCTGCTCAGCGACATCGACGGCCTGTATACGGCCAACCCCCACACCCACCCGGAGGCCGCGCTGATCCCGCTGGTGAAGGAGATCACCCCGGAGATCCTGGCGCTGGCGGACGGGGCAGGCTCGGCCCTGGGCACCGGCGGCATGGCCACCAAACTGCGCGCCGCCCGGATGGTCACGGCATCGGGGGCCGACATGGTCATCGCCAACGGCTCTCACCCGGAGCTGCTCTACGACATTGCCGACGGCAGACCCGCCGGCACCCGCTTTGCAGGCCATAAGGAGGGCTGACCCATGCTGACGACACAGGAAATTCTGGAAGCTGCCCGCAGCGCCAAAAGCGCAGTGGCACTGGCAGACGATGCCGCCCGCAGCCGGGCGCTGCGCTGCATGGCCGACTGTCTGGAAGCCCCAACGGCGCTGGAGAGCATCCTCGCCGCCAACGCCGAGGATATGGCCGCCGCCCGGGGGAAGATCTCGGACGTGATGCTGGATCGCCTTGCCCTGACCCCCCAGCGGGTGCAGGCCATGGCGGAGGGCATCCGGCAGGTGGCTGCCCTGCCCGACCCGGTGGGCCGGGTGCTGAAGCGGGTGGAGCGCCCCAACGGGCTGGTGATCGAAAAGACCGCCGTGCCCATGGGCGTGATCGCCATCATCTACGAAAGCCGCCCCAACGTTACCAGCGATGCCGCCGCCCTTGCAGTCCGGAGCGGCAACGTCTGTGTGCTGCGCTGCGGCAAGGAAGCCTGGCGGAGCGCGGACGCCATCGTCCGGGCACTGCGGCAGGGGCTGACGGCCTGCGGCCTGCCGGAAGCCGCCATCAGCCTGATCGAGGACACCACCCATGCATCCGCCAATGCACTGATGACCGCCGTGGGCTATGTGGACCTGCTGATCCCCCGGGGCGGTGCCGGGCTCATCCGGGCCTGCGTGGAGAACGCCAAAGTCCCCTGCATCCAAACCGGCACCGGCATCTGCCATATCTTTGTGGATGACTCTGCCGATCAGGCCAAAGCGCTGGACATCATTGAGAACGCCAAGGCCAGCCGCCCCAGCGTCTGCAACGCCGAGGAGGTCTGTCTGGTCCACTCCGCCATTGCGGCAGAGTTTCTGCCCAAATTAACCCGGCGGCTGGGGCCGGACCGCGCAGCCCGGGGCCTGCACCCGGTGGAACTGCGGCTGGACGAACGGGCTGCTGCCCTGATCCCCGGCACCCCTGCAGGCCCTGCGGATTTTGACACCGAGTTTCTGGATTATATCCTGGCAGTCAAAGTCGTGGACAGCGTGGAGGAGGCCATCCGCCACATTGCCGCCCACTCCACCGGCCACAGCGAGGCCATCCTGACCAAGAACGACGCCCACGCTTCCCTCTTTGTTTCCGCTGTGGACAGCGCGGCCGTCTACGTCAACTGCTCCACCCGCTTCACGGACGGCGGCGAGTTCGGGCTGGGCTGCGAAATGGGGATCTCCACCCAGAAGCTCCATGCCCGGGGCCCCATGGGGCTGGAAGAGCTGTGCAGCTACAAGTACATCATCCGCGGCAGCGGGCAGATCCGCTGATTTCGGAAAACAATTTTCCATATTTCCCGCACAGGCCGGCGTGTTCTCCGCGTCGGCCTGTATTTTTGTTTCACCGGCATGGACTGTTTTCTCCCGAAGCACAGTTTTGAAAAATTTTTCGAAAATATTTTTTCTGGGATGCGCAGGATGTATTTTTCGTTTCTCTGTTCTCCACAAAATAAGAGTCATACTTCCGGCATATTTTCGGGAAAAATGCGTTTTTCACTCTTGACAACCCCGGTTTCGATGCGGTAAAACTATATTGGAAAGTCTGGGAATCAGTTTGGTGGGTATGTATTCCATCCGGCCGGAACTGTACGCCGTTCAGCATCATTTTATTTCCGGTTTTCCTGTTCGCATGACGACATTAAAGCAAAGGAGAGAGCGAATTATGACAATTGCTATTCTTGCACATGATTCCCGCAAAGAACTTGCACTTCAGTTCTGCACCGCATACAGTGGTATCCTGTCCCGGAACACTGTCATCGCCACCGGTACCACCGGTCGGATGCTAAATCAGGCCATCGGTCTGCCAGTACACTGTTATCTCTCCGGGAAGCTGGGCGGCATCCAGCAGATCACCGCCCGTGTCGCCTGCGATGAAGTGGATCTGGTACTCTTCTTCCGCGACCCGCTGAAAAAGGATCACGGCAACTCTTCCGAGCAGAACCTGCTCCGGCTGTGCGATATGCACAGCGTCCCCATTGCCACCAACATTGCCACCGCCGAAGTGCTGCTGCGCGGGATGGATCAGGGCGATCTGGACTACCGGGAAGGGATGCATCCCCCGGTCATCGAGCCCATCGCCCCGCCCCGCCGGGCTGTCTGCTGAGACGGGTGCATTTGTCGATCGATTTGTGTATAGAGGGAAACAAAATGAGCCGCTGCACGATCTGCAGCGGCTCATTTTTGTTCTGTGGGGGTTACTCCAGACCGCCCATCTGCTTGATGCTCTTCATGGCGAAGGTCAGGGTGCGGCCCATGGCCACGCCCGCCATCAGGCAGGGGTAGTTGTTGGCGAAGAAGCTGCCGGACATATCGCCGGTGATGTACAGGCCCTCCATGGGCTGGTTGTTGTTGTCCAGCGCCTGACCCTTCTCGTTGATGGCAATGCCCTGCTCGGTTGTCAGCAGAGAGGCACCCAGCCAGCAGCCATAGAAGGGCGCAGTGCGGATGGCACTCAGACGGTAAGCGGGCTTGCCAAAATCCTCGTCGTTCTGCTTGTCGTACAGCTCATTGTAACGCTCCACGGTGGCCAGGAAGGTCTCCTTTGCCTCGCCGGTGAATCCCAGCTTGTCAGCCAGCTCGTCCAGCGTATCGCACTTGAACATTGCTCCGGCCTCGATAGCCTCGTCCATCTTACCCTGAATGTACTTCTCGCCGCCGTTGCGGGTCTGGGCAGAGCAGCCGATGGTGTGGAAACGCTTTGCGTCCTCCAGCATGTTGGCATCGCAGATCTGTGCGTAAACGCGGCCCGGCTGGTGGGCAGCGGCGTAGACGATATCGTTGTAGGGGCAGCTCTCGTTGGCAAAACGCTCGCCGTTGCGGTTCACCTTCAGGAAGGGCTGGGTGCCGGGGTTGTACTGGCGGATCTTGCCGGGGAAGGCTTTGCCGCCAAAGGCAGAGTCGCTGTCCACATAGCCGCCATCCACGCCGGGGGCAACAACGCCGCGGTCAAACAGCATGGGAGCGGCTTCCTTGTCCAGATTGGCACCGGCCCATACAGCAGCGCGGATGCCGTAGCCCTTGTCGGCGGGGGAGTAGGAGCAGGCGGTGGTCACGCTGGTGCCCAGCGGGTCCAGCTGCTCCATCATGTAGGGGTTGCCGGGGAAGCCGCCGCAGGCCAGCAGCACGCCCTTGTTGGCGTTGTAGCGGATAAAGTGGTTATCCTCGGTACTCTGGGCAATGATGCCGGTGATCCGGCCGGAAGCATCCTTTTCCAGCTTGGCCAGGCTGGTCTTGAAGTCCACGTCATAGCCCAGCTTCTGGATGTAGTCCAGCAGCAGCTCGTTGCGGGCAGCACCGCTGGAACGGTCGTAGGTGTACTCGATCTCGGGGTACATATAATCGGTGTTGTGTTCGGCGTTCTCGGCGGGCCATTTTGCCTCATCGCCGTAGGTGTAGATCATCTTGACACCGTACTGGTCCTCCATGATGGAGCGGACAAACTCGATCATCTCGGCGGACTCGTTGATCCAGGTCTTGACGACACGCTGATCGCACTTGCCGGAAGCATAGCGGGAGACCTCGCTCAGCAGCTTGGCGCGGTCCATTTTGATGCCCTGTGCCTGTGCGCCGAAGCCGTCCACGGCACCCACCCAGTGACGGGTGTCCTGCACATTGCCGTTCTGCTCGATGATCCGGAAATTCAGACCGTTTGCGGCGGCATAGGCTGCGGCGAACATGCCGCCGTTGCCGGCACCCACGATCACGATATCGGTATCCACGGTCTCGGTGATGGCGGCCTCGTCGATGTCGGGCTCCTTGCCCAGCCAGTCGGTCTCGTCGCCGGTGGGCAGCTGCACGGAAGCGACCGTGGCCTCGCCCTTTGCCTGCGCATAGCAGCTCTTGGCCGCCTTCATGACGGCATCGGAGGTGATGGTAGAACCGGACACGCCGTCGATCTCGGCAGAACCGGCGTTCAGCAGCTGATTCTTCAGCTCCTCGGCAGCGGCGGCACCGTAGGAAGCGGTCTCACCGGAGGTGTCCACCACCACGTCGGTCACGGCGCTGTCGGAGAAGGTCATGGTGACCTTGACGGTGGAGGAGATGCCCTCTGCGGTGCCCTCGTAGGTGCCGGGGATGTAGCTGCCGGCCGCGCCGGAAGCGGCGGAGGAGGAGCCTGCGTTGGTGCAGGCGGCCAGTGCCCCGGCGGTGACACCGGACATGGCAGCGGCGGCTGCGATCTTCAGAAAGCCTTTGCGCGAGATCTTGTTCATGCTTGGATAACCCTTTCTTCTCTCTTTTTCTGGTTCTTCATTTGCCTTATCATCGGAAGGGGGCAGGCACAGCGCCGCCCCGGACTTCGTTCGATAATAATTTAACACAATCTCCCCTGCCCTGTCCTTTAAGAATCCTTAAACTTTCTGCACGGTTCTGCGCCAGGAACAGCCGTTCCCGACTTCGTTTGTCAAATAACGGTCAAATTCAGGGCCAAAAAAAGGCCGACGGTTTAAGTTTCCTTAAAAAGTCGGCTGTTTCTTCTTTAACATTTTTTCAGGTTTGCCGGTTCCGGTCAGGTTTCCGGCTGACCTTCCGGCCGGAACACATAGCCCTTGCCCCAGACATTTTTCAGGTAGACCGGTTTTGCGGGGTCCGGCTCGATCTTGCCGCGCAGGTTGTGGATATGCACCTGCACGGTGCGGACATCCCCGAAGCTCTCCTTGCCCCAGATCTTCTGATACAGCTCATTGGCCGTGAAAAAGGTGTTGGGGTACCGGACGAACAGAGTTAAGATCCGGTATTCCATGTCCGCCAGATGGACACTCTGGCCGTTCTTCTCGACACAGTGGCTGTTCGGGTCCAGCGTGAAGGCGGCGCAGTGGTAGCCGTTGACGCTGGGTTCCGCGGCATCCATCTGGACCCGGCGGATGTTGGCCATGATGCGGGCCAGCAGGACCTTGTGGTTGTAGGGCTTGGTCAGGAAATCGTCCCCGCCCAGTTCCAGCGCCCGGACCACCGTGTCGGTATCGTCCAGACAGGAGGTGAAAATGATGGGGCAGTGGTGCCAGCTCCGCAGGCTCTGGCACAGCTCCATGCCGTTGGTGTCCGGCAGAAGGATATCCATCAGGATCACATCGAATTTTTCGCGGGCATGGCCCAGCGCCTCGCCGCCGGTATTGGCGCAGACCACCTCGAAGTTCTGCTGGCTCTGCAGAAAATACCGGGTCGTGTCCCGGATCACCGGATCGTCTTCCACCAGAAGGATGCGGATCATTTGCTCTCCCCTTTTCGCCCTGAATTTGCTATACTGTATATCAGAATCAGTATACCCTATTTCCCGGCAGTTCTCAACCGCTTTTTCCGGAACTTTTTCAGGAGGGATCCCCATGACACGAAACCGCACGCTTTTCCCCCTTTGCGCCGTCCTGCTGACGCTGGGCATCGTGGCGGCCGGCATCTGGTACAACGGGCAGCTGCCCGCTCTGGCCGGTTTCGGCCCGCCGGGGGCAGATGCCGAAGCACGGTTCACCGCCTGGGCCGGGACCGACCCGGCACGGGGTGCCGAGGCCCAGCTGCTCCGCACCACCTTACAATGGATGGCCGTCACCGTGTTCTGTACTCTGGCCGCGGTGGTGCTGGCGCTGTACCGGTACAAGCCCCAGCCGGAGATGGGGTACTTTCTGCTCTATCTGGCCGTCCTCATCGTCTGGGGCATCGTGATCATCTTCTCCCCCGCCGATGCCGCCGGGTGGGCCGCGGTGCTGCGGCGCGGGTTCTTCTCGCTGACGGTGCTGGCCCCCATCGGGCTCTGCTCCGCCCTGACCGGCATCACCCCCGGGTCCCGGCAGCAGAAGCTGGGCTTCCTTGCCCTGATCCTTGTCTATCTGGTCCTGACCCTCTGCCCGCTGAACCGGGTACGGGCCGCCGGGCTGTTTGCGGGCATGGCCTGGTGCATGGGCATCCTGATCCTGGCTTACCGCCGGGGCTCCGGTTCTGCCCTTCTGATGCTGTTTCCCTGCGCCATCACGGCAGGGTTCCGGGTCTGGGTCATCCTGCCGGGGATGAAAGTCCCCTTCTTTGCGGAGAGCATTTATTTTTACATCTTCCGCTGTGCCCGGGTCTACGATGTCCCCTTTACGCTGGGCTGCATGGCCTATGTCTGCCGCCGGTTCGCTTTACAGTTCGAGCACACCGAGCAGCTGGCCCGGGAGCTGGACGCCCGGGTATTGGAGCGCACACAGGCTCTGACCGAGGAGACCGAGGCCCGCAAGAGCATGATGCTGAACATCTTCCACGACCTGCGCAGCCCCCTGTTTGCCGTCAGCAGCGGGCTGGAAACGCTGGAAGCGGCCCCCGAAGCCCTGCCTGCCCTTCTGCCGGCCCTCCGGCAGCGGGTGGAGTTTCTGCGCCGCCTGACCGAAGATCTGTTTCTGGCGGCCAAGCTGGAACAGAAACAGGTCCTGCTCAACGAGGACCGTGCGGCCCTGAACGAAGCGGCCGCCGCCGTCTGTGACAGCTGCCGCAGCGAGGCGGAGCGCAAAGGGATCGCCCTCCGGGAGGACACGGCGGCTTTTCTGCCGGTCTGGGGGGACAATGTCCGGCTGCAGCAGATCCTGCAGAATCTGGTCACCAATGCCATCCACTATACCCCCGCCGGGGGGAGCATCACCGTGGCCTGCAGCGCAGAAGATGGCTTTGCGCTGGTCCGTGTGCAGGACACCGGCTGCGGCATTGCGCCGGAAGATCAGGCCGCCGTCTTTGACCGGTACTTCCACACCACCGCCGACTCCAAACACGACTCCACCGGGCTGGGGCTCACCATCGCACAGGAGCTTGCCCGCCTGCACCACGGCGGGATCCTGCTGGAAAGCGCTGTGGGGAAAGGCAGCTGCTTTACCCTGAAACTGCCGCTGCTGCAGGACTGAGGAGCAGCGGACTGTTAAAACAACAAAAAGGCCGCCTTCTGCCAGACGCTGGACAAGCTCTATCACCGCTCCAAGGCAGAGAGCAAGGCGGATTTCGTCCATGTGGCCCGCCTGCTTGCAGAGCGGACCGGCCCGCAGGCGGAACAGCCGCCGGAAAGTGTGAGCGAACATGAAACCTGAAAAACGCACCCCCGAGGGGTTCCGGCCCGACCGCATCCTCTCCTATTTCCGGGAGGAATGGCGCATCCTGACCGCGGTCACCGTCTCGGGGCTCATCTACAACCTGGGCCTTCTGGCAGGGCCGTGGTTCGAGGGCAAGATGGCGGGCTGCCTTGCCCTGATCCTGGAAGGCCGCGCCGGGTTCCGGGAGATGCTCCGGCTGGCGGCAGCTTATGCGGCTGCCATCGGCGTGGTGCAGATCGCGCGGTATCTCAAGCGGCTCTACGTCCGGAAATTCGCAAACAACGTCAACCGCCAGATGAAGCAGATCCTCTACCGCACACTGGTCCATAAAAGCCGGCAGGAGCTGCATCAGGAAGCGGCGGGCAGCGTCATGACCAAGGCGATCCTGGATGTGGACGACTGCGTGGAGGGGATGCGGAAGTTCACCACCGAGATCTTTGATACCGGCGTGGCTCTGGCCGCCTATGCGGGGATGCTGCTGTACTATGATGTACGGCTTGCCCTGCTGAGCATCCTGTTCACCCCCATCTCCTACCTGCTGGCCGAAAAAATGAAGGTCGTTGTCCAGCGCACCGGGGCCGCATTCAAAGTCCAGGCGGGGCGGCTGAGTACGGCCACGCTGGACCGGGCGTCCAATGCCGTGACCTACCGGGTCCACGGCTGCGAGGAAGAGCGGCAGCGCGCCTACGAGCAGGATCTGACCGCCTACGAGCGCTCGGCGGTGAAGGCCAACATCTGGAGTTCCTCCATGCAGCCGCTGTACCGGGCGATCTCGCTGACCGGTGTGCTGTTCATCCTGTATTCCGGCAGCCGGAACGTGCTGGGCACCGGCTGGCAGGCATGGGACATCGCCGCCTTCACCACTTTTCTGTCCTGTTTCACCAAGCTGGCGGTGAAGTCCTCCGGTGCGGCCAAGCTGTTCAACGCCGTCCACAAGGCGCAGGTGTCGTGGAAGCGGATCCGGCCCCTGATGCAGCAGCCGGAACCGCGGGAAGCCGTGCAGCCGGCCAAACCGGCCGCGCTGGACGTTTCGGATCTGGGCTTTGTCTACCCGGACGGCACCCGCATTTACAGCGGCATCTCCTTCTCGGCGCAGCCGGGGCAGATCATCGGGGTGACCGGCCCGGTGGCCTGCGGGAAATCCACCCTCGGGCGGACCTTCCTGTGTGAGTCGCCCTACGAGGGCAGCATCCGGTTCGGCGGGGCGGAGCTGCAGCACTTGCCGCCGGAACAGCGGGCGGGCATCGTGGGTTACCTTGGCCACGACCCGGAGCTGTTCGATGACAGCATCCGGAACAATGTCCTGCTGGGCCAGCGGGATGCCGACCCCGCCCGGTATCTGAAAGCGGTCTGCTTTGAGGAGGAAGCCGCCGCCATGGAACAGGGCATGGATACCCTTGTGGGCAGCAGCGGTGTGCGGCTGTCCGGCGGGCAGGCACAGCGGCTGGCCCTTGCAAGGACCCTCTGCCGCCAGCGGCCGCTCCTGATCCTGGACGACCCGTTCTCGGCGCTGGACCGGAACACCGAGCGGCAGGTATTCGGACACCTGAAAGCGCTGGCCGCCGACCGCATCGTGATCCTGCTCTCGCACCGGCTGTATCTCTTCCCGGAGCTGGATCAGGTCCTCTGGATGGAGGACGGACAGGGCCGGGTGGGCACCCATGCCGAGCTGATGCGATCTGTGCCGGAATACGCAAAACTGTACCGTGAACAGGAAGGAGGTGCCCGCATATGCGCCGCAGAGAAAGTGTGAGCCGTGTGATCCTTGCCGCCTTCCGGCAGCATCTCTGGCTCTCGGCGGGGATCTTATGTGCCGTGGCCGGGGCCATCGTCATGGCGCTGCTGCCGCCCATGATCCTCGGCATCGCCGTGGACCGGCTGACGGCCGGGCAGCCCCTGCCCGTTTTTCTGGCCGTACTCTATTATCTCTTCCTGGCCCTGACGGGCGTGACCGAAAGTGTGCGGGAGGGTCTGTTGACCGTGTTCGGCCAGAAGATCACCCACGCCCTCCGCAGCAGCCTGATGGCCAAGTACATCCGCCTGACCACGGACGAGCTGACCGCCCAGGAACCGGGCACCATCGTCTCCCGCTTTGTGGGCGATGTGGACACCGTGGAGAACCTGTTCACTTCCGGCATCGTCAGCATGCTGGCGGATGCCTGCAAGATCCTGAGCATCCTCGCCGTGATCTGGTTCCGCAACCGGGGGCTGGCACTGGTGCTGCTGGTGCTGCTGCCCTTCCTGTTCTGGTTCACCCGCACCGTCCAGAAACACATGCTGGCCGCCCAGATCGAGAACCGCCGGGCCGTCGGCCGGGCTTCCGGCTATGTGCCGGAGACCGTCCACAACATCCGGACGATCCACTGCCTTGCCGAAGAGGACTACATGGAGCAGCGCTACGATGACGCTATCGTGGACAGCTTCCGGGCCGTCGAAAAGACCAACTTCTACGATGCCGTCTACTCGCCGGTCATTCTGGTGCTGAACGCCGTGGTCGTGGCCATCGTCATGCTCTTCTCGGCTTCCGGCAATGCCTCGGTCCTGACGCTGTTCGGGATGTCGGCCGGTACCGCCGTCTCCGTCATCAACTACATCTCGCAGATCTTCACCCCGGTGGAGAGCCTTGGCATGGAGATCCAGACCATCCAGTCCGCCGTTGCGGGTGTACACCGGATCAACGAGTTCTTTGCTCTGGAAGAAGAGCCCCCCGAAGCGGCTGCAGAACCTTCGGAGCCGCAGAGCGGCTGTCCCTGCGTTGCGTTTTCCCATGTGGATTTTGCCTACAGCCATGGGGCCGGGCGGAAGGTGCTGGACGATCTGAGCTTCTCGGTCTGCGAGGGCGAGCAGGTCACCCTCTCCGGCCGGACCGGCGCGGGAAAAAGCACCATTTTCAAACTGCTGCTGGGCCTGTATGAGCCGCAGGCCGGACAGGTGCTGATCCACGGCATCCCCGCCGCCCGGATCCCGGCACAGGACCGCCGCCGTGTTTTCGGCTATGTGGAGCAGACCTTCCACATGGTCCCCGGGACGGTCCGGGATCAGATCACCCTCTATGACCCCTCCATCGGAATGGACGCCGTCCGCCGGGCGGCCGAAATGGTGGGACTCGACACCGTGATCGCCCATCTGGAACAGGGGTACGACACCCCCTGTGTGCCGGAGCTGTTCTCGCAGGGGCAGTGGCAGCTTCTCTCCATTGCCCGGGCAACGGCAGCGGACCCGAAACTGCTTCTGCTGGACGAGATCACGGCCAGCATGGACGCGCAGACCGAAAAGCAGGTGCTTCAGGCCCTGCAGCGGTCGGCGGTGGACCGGACGGTCATCTCCATCTCTCACCGGGTCCATGCCGCGACCGGGCGGATCATCGAGATCTCCTGACTGCAGATTTTTATTTTGCTTTCACTTTGCCCTCGCCGTCCAGGGCTTCTTCCAGGGTATGCCATGCCAGAACGGCACACTTGACCCGGGCAGGGACATGGGCGATGCCCTGCAGGGCGGCGGCGTCTTCCAGATCATCCAGCTGCTCCGGAGTGATCTTGCCCTTGATCATATCGAAATACAGGCCGATCAGGCGGCGGGCGTCCTCCACGGTGCGGCCTTTCACAAGGTCGATCATCAGGGAAGCCGAGGCCTGCGAGATGGCGCAGCCGGTGCCGATGAAACCGGCATCCTCGATGACGCCGTCCTTCACCCGCAGCTGCAGGGTGATATCATCCCCGCAGCTGGGGTTGACGCCTTCCAGACTGTGGGTGGCGTTCTCCACCGGGTGGCGGTTTTCCTTGCTGCGGCTGTTCTCGGTGATCACCTGCGTATAAAGCTCGTTCAGATTCATAAGCCCATCACCTTCCGTACATTTTCCAGATTGTTGAGCAGGGCGTCCACGTCCTCCTCGGTGTTGTACAGCGCCACGCTGGCGCGGCAGCAGGAGCCGATGCCCAGAAAATCCATCAGGGGCTGGGCGCAGTGATGCCCGGCCCGGACGGCCACGCCGCCTGCATCCAGAATGGTGGCCACATCGTGGGGGTGGACATCCTGCACGTTGAAGGACACCACGCCGTACCGCCGGGCGGCCGTGGGGTCGCCGTAGACGGTCAGCCAGGGCATCTGGGCCATGCCGTTCAGCATCCGGTCCAGCAGGGCATGCTCGTGGGTCATCAGGGTGTCCCAGCCGATGTTCTGCAGATAGTCCAGCGCGGCCGCAAAACCGACCTCGCCGCCCACGTTCCGGGTACCGGCCTCGAACTTGCGGGGGCCTTCGGCCCAGGTGGCGCTGTGTTCATGCACGGCACCGATCATGTCGCCGCCGCTGAGGAAGGGCGGCATCTTTTCCAGCAGCTCCTTCCGGGCGTAGAGGGCACCCATGCCCATGGGCGCATAGAGCTTGTGGGCGGAGCAGGCCGCAAAATCCACATCCAGCTGTTTCACGTCCACCGGCATGTGGGGGGCACTCTGGGCGCAGTCCAGCACCACCACGGCCCCCACGGCATGGGCCCGGGCCGCGATCTCTTCCACCGGTGCCCGCAGGCCCAGCACGTTGGACACCATGCCGATGGCCACCAGCTTCGTTTTCGGGGTGATCTTTTTGTCCAGCTCTTCCGCGGTCAGGTGGCCGTCCGGGCCGGGGTACAGGTAGACCAGCTTGGCACCGGTCGCCTCGGCCACCCGCTGCCACGGCACCAGATCGGAGTGGTGCTCGGCGACGGAGAGTACGATCTCGTCCCCCGCGTGGAGGAAGTGGAGGCCGTAGCTGTAAGCCACCAGATTCAGGGACTCGGTGGTGTTCTGGGTAAAGACGATCTCGTCATCCTCCGCATGGAAGAACTGCGCCACCCGGCGGCGGGCCCCCTCGTGGGCATCGGTGGCCCGCATGGCCAGCTCATAGACGCCCCGGTGAGGGTTGGCGTTCTCATGGGTATAGTAGTTCACCACGGCATCCAGCACCTGTTTCGGGTGCTGGGTGGTGGCGGCGCTGTCCAGATAGACGAGCCGGGTGCCGTTCTCGTCGGCGTTCAGGATGGGAAAATCATTGATCCACGGATTCTGCATAGTCGAGCCTCCTTGCTGCGGCATCCCGCACTTCCTCCCGCAGGGCTTCCAGCGGGATCTTTTCAATGGCCGGAGCAAAGCGGGCATCCACCATCAGGCGGCGGGCCTGCGCTTCGGTCAGGCCGCGGGAGCGCAGGTAGTAGAGCTTTCCCTCGTCCAGCCGTCCGATGGAGGCCGCATGCTGGCCCTCCACCTCTTCCTCGCCGCACAGGATCAGCGGGGCCGTGCGGTTGCGGGCGGCGGGGCTGAACAGCAGCACGTCCTCGCTCTCGTGGCCGACACCGCGCTTGGCCCCGCGCCGGAAATCGATGGTGCCGCGCAGGATCTTATCGGCGCGCCCGGTCAGGACACCGGCGGTGTGCATCTCGCAGAGGGTATCCTTCGCGGTGTGGACCGAGACGTCGTTGTAGTCCAGCACAGCATCGCCGCTGCCGAAATACACGGCATCCAGATCATACTCGCTCTTGGACGCGGAGAGCTGCGCTTTCGCGCCGCAGGCGGACAGCAGCCCGCCCAGCTCGATGCGCACCTGCTCCACATGGGCGTTCTTTTCTTCTTCAATGGCAACGGCATTCCAGCGGCGGGCCTTGTCGCCCAGCAGCTGGACCTGCACCAGCTTCACATGGGCATTCTCCCCCGCACGGATACGGGTCAGGGAGGCGGCGACGCCGTTTTCTGCATCGCCCCGCACCACCTGCACCACGGTCAGCTCGCTGTCCGCACCGGCATCCACGCTCAGGATGCTCAGGGCGTTGGGGTGGGCGGCGTCCAGCGTTGCCTCAAACAGGGCAGGCTCGTTCACTTTGGTATGCTCCGCCACGGTCAGGGCATGGCGGACGGTGGCGTTTTCCAGCAGCCAGGTGTCGGTCTGTGCCCCCATACCGCTCTCGGAAAAGGCGGCGAAATCGGTCTCCGCCTCGCCGACCCCGGCCGGCAGGGTGAAGGCAATGTTTGCCTCGCCCCAGTCATCGCCGGACACCTCCGGCAGCACTGCCGCTGCGGGGGCACGGTTGACCCCGCACCGGTTCCAGGTGGGAACCGGCAGACAATTCATATTCTGATCGCTCATAAATGATCCGGCCCTCCTCTCAGCCGATGCTCCCCTTCATCTCCAGATGGATGAGGTTGTTCATTTCCACGGCGTACTCCACGGGCAGCTCCTTGGCGATGGGCTCGGCAAAGCCGCCCACGATCAGGGCCCGGGCATCCTCTTCGGAAAGGCCCCGGCTCATCAGGTAGAACACGGCTTCCTCGCTGATGCGTCCGATCTTGGCCTCGTGGCCCACGTCCACGGCATCGCAGCGGATATCCATCTCAGGGATGGTATCGGAGCGGGAGCGGTCATCCAGCATCAGGCTCTCGCAGGAGACGGCGGAGCGGCTGTTCTTCGCATTGGGCAGCACCGTGACCGCGCTGCGGAAGTTGGAGATGCCGCCGTCCCGGGCGATGGATTTGGTGGTGATGTGAGAGCTGGTGTTGGGGGCAGCGTGGACGACCTTGGCACCGGTGTCCAGATCCTGCCCGGCACCGGCAAAGGTGATGCCGGTGAACTCCATCCGGGCCCCCTCCCCTGCCAGAATGCTCATGGGGTACAGGCAGGAGGTGTGGGAGCCGAAGGAACCGGACACCCATTCGATGGTGCCGCCCTTTTCGACTTTGGCCCGCTTGGTGTTCAGGTTGTACATATTCTTCGACCAGTTCTCGATGGTCGAGTAGCGGACCCGGGCGTTCTCGGCAACGTAGATCTCCACACAGCCCGCATGGAGATTGGCCACGTTGTACTTGGGGGCGGAGCAGCCCTCGATGAAGTGCAGGTATGCCCCCTTGTCCACGATGATCAGGGTGTGTTCAAACTGGCCCGCACCGGGGGCGTTCAGGCGGAAATAGGACTGCAGGGGGATCTCCACATGGACCCCGGCAGGCACATACACGAAGGAGCCGCCGCTCCACACCGCGCCGTGCAGGGCGGCGAACTTGTGGTCGGTGGGCGGCACCAGCTTCATGAAGTGGCTCTTCACCATGTCGGCATAGGGCCCGGTGAGGGCGCTCTCGATGTCGGTATAGACGACGCCCTGGGCGGCGACTTCGGCCTTGACGTTGTGGTAGACCACCTCGGAGTCATACTGCGCGCCCACACCGGCCAGCGAGGCCCGCTCGGCCTTGGGGATACCCAGACGCTCGAAGGTGTTCTTGATGTCCTCCGGCACCTCGCTCCACTTGCCCCGCATCTCGGTGTTGGGGCGGACGTAGGTGACGATATTGCGCATATCCAGCCCTTCGATGGAGGGGCCCCAGTTCTGCACCGGCATCTTATTGTAAATGTCCAGACTCTTCAGGCGGAACTCCCGCATCCAGTCCGGATCATGCTTTTCCTCGGAAATTTTCTCCACGATATCCGGTGTCAGACCGGAGCTGACTTCAAAGGCAGCATTGGCGGCATCCCTGATATCGTAAATGCTGCGGTCCACCTCGGCAACATCGGTCTTTTCGGTCTCAAAGGCTCTCATTCTGCCTCCTCCTCCTTCAGCGCCTGGAAGCCCTCCTCAATGATCTCCTGGACCAGGCTGCCGTCGCCGGTGCGGACGATGTGGGCATCGTCCAGCACATGGACATAATCCACGTGCAGGCCCTCCAGGATCTTGGCGTTGTGGGTGATGATGATCAGGGCATTTTCCTCGTTGTGGTATGCCTGCACACCCTGCGCCACCGTCTTGACGGCATCCACATCCAGACCGGAATCCGTCTCATCCAGCAGCGCCAGCTTGGGCTTGAGCATCAGCAGCTGCAGGATCTCGCTCTTTTTCTTCTCGCCGCCGGAGAAACCGACGTTCAGGTAGCGGTCGGCGTAGCTGGGGTCCATGCCCAGCGCTTCCATCTGCCGGGCCAGCTCCTTGCGGAAGGCGAACACCTTGACCGGCTTGCCGGTGATGGAATTCTGGGCCGTGCGCAGGAAGTTTTCCAGCGTGATGCCGGGGACCTCTTCGGGGGTCTGGAACGACAGGAACATCCCGGCCCGGGCACGGACATCGGCCGGTTCGTGGGTGACGTCCTGCCCGCGGAACAGGATGCTGCCGCGGGTGACGGTATAGCGGGGGTCGCCCATCAGGGCGCTCATCAGGGTGGATTTGCCTGCGCCGTTGTGGCCCATCAGGACATGGACCTCACCGGCATTCACCGTCAGATTCAGGCCGTCCAGAAGCACCTTCTGCTCCTCGCCGACCGTGACCTGCAAATCTTTGACTTCCAGCAGCGGACTGCTCATAGAATCTACCTCCATTTACAAATACGATCCGTTCATTTCCGAGTGGATCAGTATGATAACTCCCGCCGATTATACTATACCAACCTTCTAGGAATTGCAATACCTGTCAAAAAAGATTAACACACTTCGGCAGTTTGAACAAAAGCAGTCGGATGCCCGGCCCGGTGTTTGTACACCCCCGGCAGGAGCTGCCCTGTCGGCAAGATTCCGGATCAAAACAGGCCGCCTCCGCCCGCACGGACCCTGGGCGTGTCAATGCACACTCTCACCGAAAATTCCGCCTTCTTTTTGGCGCATGCGTCAATAGCACATCCCGGGCATTCGTGATAAAATGAAAGCGTTGTGTGCCTGATACACGAAAACAGAAAGGATGGATGCAGGGATGGATCAGCTTCACCTGATGCCCGGCGAGGAACGCTGCACAAAATTTCGGGATGAGGACGGGGTGCCGAAGATCCGGTACACCTATTGCTCCCTCCACGGCAGGCTGTTCAACTGCACCTGCAGATCCATGGACGAGGCCCAGCGCCTGTGCGAGGACTGGCTCGTGACGCAGGACCGCTGCTATATCAACTGACAAAGCTCCCCCGGCCGTAAGCCGGGGGAGCTTTTGGTTTTCAGAACACGCGCAGCAGGGCCGATGCTGCGGCCAGGACACCGAAGATCACCGGCTGATGCAGCAGATACAGCAGCAGCGAGTGCCGCCCCAGCCACCCCAGCGGCGGACAGACCGAGCGCCGGAGCGGTTCCATCCGGTGCCGGCCCGCCAGACGGTGGAGATAAAACCCGGCCCAGAACAAGAACAGCCACGGGAGCAGCGGGAAGTAATCGGTGGAGCAGAAGCCTGCCGGGTAAAAGCCCAGATAGGCCGTGAAGTAGTTGGCGTAGAGCCGGCCGGGCAGGGCGATCCGTCCGCTTCCGAAGCCAAGATAGCCCCAGGCCGCGTGACGGGTCAGCCCGAACAGCCCGAAGCTCAGCAGGAGCCCCGGCACCGGCGGGATCTTTTCCAGCCATTTCTGCGCAAGGCCCGTGAACATCATGGCCGAACCGATCAGCGTCAGGACGCCGAACCAGACCACATCTTCGGGCATGAAGAGCAGCGTCACCGCCGTGACCAGCGCCCCGGCCCCGAACACCTGCGCCCCGCGCCGGACCGGATGATGCCCCAGCGGCAGGCAGAAGCCCGACAGCAGGATGAACACCCAGCAGATGGACTGCTGCCACAGCTCCCCCTGCCAGCCGGTATACCACGGCGCGTACACGCCGAACAGATAGACCAGATCCCACATGCCGTGATAGAGCATCATGCTGATCAGGTCCAGCCCGCGCAGCTCATCCAGAAGATGATAGCGGGTCTGCTGCTGTTCCATATCCTTCCCTCCCCGGTAAGATACCAGAATTATATCACACGGGGCGGCAGAATGCAAAAAAGCCGCCGTGCGGCTTTCTGACCGCACGGCAGCTTTTACGGGATGATCGGAGTAGTCCGGGTCATCAGATCTCGGTGTTGAAATAGCGCTTCAGCAGGCCCTCGAAGCCGCGGCCGTGCCGGGCTTCGTCCTTCGCCATCTCATGGACGGTATCGTGGATGGCGTCCAGGTTCAGGGCCTTGGCCTTCTTGGCCAGGTCCATCTTACCGGCGCAGGCACCGCACTCGGCCTCGGCGCGCATCATCAGGTTCTTCTTGGTGCTGTCGGTCACGACCTCGCCCAGCAGCTCGGCGAAGCGGGATGCGTGGTCGGCTTCCTCGTAAGCGTAGCGCTTGTAGGCCTCGGCGATCTCGGGGTAGCCCTCGCGCTCAGCCACACGGGCCATGGCCAGGTACATGCCGACCTCGCTGCACTCGCCCTCGAAGTTGGCGCGCAGGCCGTCAACGATCTCCTGCGGGACACCCTCGGCCTTGCCGATGCCCACGACGTGCTCGGTCACATAGGTGTTGCCGGTCTTTTCCACAAAAGCGGAAGCGGGAGCCTTGCAGACAGGGCACTGCTCGGGGATGGAGCCTTCCGCGATGTAGCCACAGACGGTGCAGACATACTTTTTCATAGTGTTTTCCTCCATTGATCTTCTCAGTTATTTTCAGGCTCCGCTCTGGTACAGGGGGCCTTGGTTTCTGAGCCCATTATAGCAATGATTCCTGGATTAGTCAAGGCTAATTTTAAGAATTATTCCTATTTATTTTCAGACCTGCAGGTTGCTGCTGGCCGGTGCATCGGCACCGTCGGCAGAGTCGAACTCGTAGTCGTTGCCGGGCAGGACGGCGTTGAGCAGGATGCCCACGATGGCAGCGATGGCCAGACCGGACAGGTTGATGGAGACGCTGCCGATGGCAAAGGTCAGGCCGCCCACCGAGTTGAAGCCCAGGGCGCAGACCAGGATGACGGCCGCCACGATCAGGTTGCGGCTGTTGGTGAAGTCGACCCGGTTCTCCACCACGTTGCGGACACCGATGGCGGAGATCATGCCGTACAGCACGAAGCTGATGCCGCCGATGATGCCGGTGGGGATGGTGTTGATGACGGCCTCAAACTTGGGGCTGAAGCTCAGGATAATGGCCATCACGGCGGCGATGCGGATGACCAGCGGGTCGTAGATGCGGCTCAGGGCCAGCACGCCGGTATTCTCGCCGTAGGTGGTGTTGGCCGGGCCGCCCAGCAGACCGGCCATGGTGGTGGCCAGACCGTCGCCCATCAGGGTGCGGTTCAGGCCGGGGTCGTTGATATAGTTGTGGCCCACGGTGGCGCTGATGGCGGCGATGTCGCCCACATGCTCCATCATGGTGGCCAGGGCGATGGGGATGATGGTGAACAGGGCGCTGATGAACTCCGGGCTGCCGTCGATGGCGAACAGGCCCATGGCGCTCTTGTGCAGGGGGATGCCGAACCAGTCGGCGGCGGCGATGGCCTGGAAGTCCACCGCGCCGGTGACCAGAGCCACGGCGTAGGAGACCAGCACACCGATCAGGATGGGCAGGATCTTGACCATGCCCTTGCCCCAGATGTTGCAGACGATGACGGTGCCCAGGGCCACAAAGGCCAGCAGCCAGTTGGACTCACAGTTGGTGATGGCCGAGGGGGCCAGGATCAGGCCGATGGAGATGATGATGGGGCCCGTGACCACCGGCGGGAAGAACTTCATGATCCGGCGGATGCCGAAGGTGGAGATCAGCAGGCTGACGATCAGGTACAGGATGCCGGAGAAGGCCACCGCCGCGCAGGCGTAGGGCAGCATTTTGGTGTTGGCGACGGTCAGGTTGCCGTTGGCATCGGCCAGCATGGGGGCCACGATGGAGAAGCCGCCCAGGTACGCAAAGGACGAGCCCAGGAAGGCCGGGACCTTGCCCCTGGTGATCAGATGGAACAGCAAAGTGCCCAGACCCGCGCACAGCAGGGTGGTGGACACGCTCAGGCCGGTGAGCAGCGGCACCAGGACCGTTGCGCCGAACATGGCGAACATGTGCTGCACACCCAGGATCAGCATCCGTCCGGTGCCCAGCTGCCGGGCATCGTAAATGCCCTTGGAGTAATCGATTTTTTCACTCATACAGTGACCTCCTTTTCGTTTGCCCCAAAAAAAGAGGCATTGCCGCAGAAACGGCAGTGCCTCTGAGATCGGGAACCACAACAAACAGGGACGGAAAAGCAGGGACCGCGCTCCGCAAAGTCAAACGATCCATTCCGCTCTCCCCTTCCCCGACTGACTCTATAAAGTATACCAGAAACTGCCGGGGGATGCAATCATTTTCGGGGATTTCCGGGCCGGTTTTTGCCGCGGCATCTTGAAATCCGGAACCGAGTCCACTATAATATTACCTATTGAACTGATTTGTATGTATCGTACAGGACCATATCACCCGAGGAAACCTATGATTTATCTGGATTATTCCGCCAATACCCCCGTGGACCCGCAGGTGCTGGAGCAGTTCTGCGCCGTGGAGCGCCGCTGCATCGGCAATGCCAACTCCCACCATCAGGCCGGTGCGGCCGCCAAGGCCGAGATCGACGCCGCCACCACCAGGATCGCCGCCCTGCTGGGCGTTCAGCCCGCCGAGGTCATCTATACCTCCGGCGCGAGCGAATCCAACAACTTCGCGCTGAAGGGCCTTGCCCGGCTCTCCCGCCATGCGGGCAAACACATCATCTCCACCCCGCTGGAGCATTCCTCTGTCAGCGGGACTCTGACGGCCCTGCAGGAGCAGGGGTACGAGATCGACCTGCTGGACGTGAAGCGGGACGGGACCGTGGATCTGGACCAGCTGCGGGAGCTGCTGCGCCCCGACACCATCGCCGTGGCCGTGACGCTGGTGGACAGCGAGCTGGGCGTGGTCCAGCCGGTGGACGAGATCGCCGCGATCCTGAAGGACTACCCCCACTGCCGCCTCCATGTGGACGCCACCCAGGCCGTGGGCAAGATCCCGGTCTCCTTCGAGGGGGTGGACACCATGAGCCTGACGGCCCACAAGTTCTACGGGCTGAACGGCATCGGCCTGCTGCTCAAGCGCCGGAATCTGGCGCTGGAGCCCCTGATCCACGGCGGCGAAAGCACCACGATCTACCGCAGCGGCACCCCCGCCGTGGCACTGGCCTCCTCCCTTGCCTGCGCACTGGAACTGGCCGTTGAAAACCTGCCGGAGCGGGCCGCCGCCGTCCGGAAACGGAACGCCGACCTCCGGGCCGCCCTCAGCGCCTACCCGGAGGTCCGGATCAACAGCCCGGAACACGCCATCCCGCAGATCCTGAACCTCAGCGTCCGGAACGTGAAGGGTACCGTGTTCCAGCGGGAGCTGGACGCCCGGGGCGTCTGCGTCTCGGTGAAGTCCGCCTGCTCGTCGGACGGTCTGCCCTCCCGGGCCGTGTTTGCCGTCAGCCGGGACCGGCGCAATGCCCTGTCCTCCTGGCGGATCAGTCTCAGCCATCTGACCACCGAAGCGGAGATCCGGGAGTTCCTGGCCGCGTTCGATGCCTGCTGCCGTCAGCTGACCGCCCCGCAGTGAGAGAAAAAGAGGAATGAACATGAAACGCGAACTGGAACCTTATCAGATGATCGAGCGAAGCATCATCAAAAAATACCGCAAGGAGCTGTGGACCCCCTTCATCGTGGCCGTCAAGCGCTACGAGCTGGTGCAGGCGGGCGACAGGATCGCCGTCTGCATCTCGGGCGGCAAGGACTCCATGCTGATGGCCAAGCTCATGCAGGAGCTGCAGCGGCACAGCGACGTTCCCTTTGAGCTGGTGTTCCTGGTCATGGACCCCGGCTACAACGAGATCAACCGCCAGAAGATCGAATCCAACGCCGAGCTGCTCCACATCCCGGTGACCATCTTCGAGAGCAATATCTTCGCCGTGGCCAACAACACCGACAAGAACCCCTGCTACCTCTGCGCCCGGATGCGCCGCGGCCACCTGTACAGCAAGGCCAAGGAGCTGGGCTGCAACAAGATCGCCCTGGGGCACCACTTCAACGACGTCATCGAGACCACGGTCATGAGCATGTTCTACGGCTCCCAGATGCAGGCCATGCCCCCCAAGCTCCACAGCACCAGCTTCCCCGGCATGACCCTCATCCGCCCCATGTACTGCATCCGGGAGGAGGATATCCTGGCCTGGAAGCGCTACAACGACCTGGAGTTCATCCAGTGCGCCTGCCGCTTTACCGAGAACTGCACCATGTGCGACAACGGCGGCGGCGGCTCCAAGCGGCAGGAAGTCAAGCTCCTGCTCCGCCGCCTCAAGCGCGACAATCCTAACATCGAAAACAGCATCTTCCGCAGCATCCACAACGTGGCCATCGACACCATGCCCGGCTACCGCTCCGAAGGCGTGGACCATAGCTTCCTCGAACGGTTCCATGCGATGGAGGGAGAGGGGTAACTTGGCGGCAGGCCCTCTCAGTCACGGCTTGCACCTTGGAAACGGCAGGCCCTCTCAGTCACGCTTGCACCTTGGAAACGGCAGGCCCTCTCAGCTTCGCTGCGCTCAGCAGCTCCCCCAAAGGGGGAGCCTATTGCGGCTCTGTCTTCAGCACCATCTGCCGGAAGTTTTTCCCACCGTCAGCTCCCGCTGCCCCCGCAGATGCGTTGGCTCTCCCTTCGGGAGAGCTGTCACGGCTTCGCACCTTGGAAACGGCATGCCCTCTCAGCTTCGCTGCGCTCAGCAGCTCCCCCAAAGGGGGAGCCTATTGCGGCTCTGTCTTCAGCACCATCTGCCGGAAGTTTTTCCCACCGTCAGCTC
>CAKSZU010000020.1 GCA_934526125.1 uncultured Faecalibacterium sp.
AGATCGTGCGCACCAGCGAGGCCAAGAGCAAGATCCGCAACTGGTTCAAGAAGATGCGCCGGGAGGAGAACATCCAGGAGGGCCGGGAGACCCTGGCCCGGGAGCTGCGCCGGGAGATGATCTTCATCCCCGACGACGAGCTGGATGATTTCATCGGCAGCTGCTGCCGCCGCCTGCGCCAGAACAATGCCGAAGAGCTGTATGCCGCCATCGGCTACGGCGGCATCACCATCGCCAACTGCCTGCCCAAGCTCAAGGAAGAGTGGCAGAAGCACAAGGCGGAAGAGGACAAGACCGAGCAGCTGGCCAAGGTGGACCTGAGCCGCGTCCACGCCACCGACGGTGTCGTGGTGGAGGGCTTCGACAACACCCCCATCAAGTTTGCAAAGTGCTGCAGCCCGCTGCCCGGGGATCCCATCGTGGGCTTCATCACCCGGGGCTTCGGCGTTTCCATCCACAAGCAGAGCTGCGCCAACGCCATCGCCAGCATGAAGGACCCCTCCAATGCCCCCCGCTGGGTCAAGGCCTACTGGGCCGACAGCGTGAAGGACAGTTACAAGGCCGGGCTGGAGATCGTGGCGCTGGACCGCAACGAACTGCTGCGGGACGTGCTGAGCGCGCTGGCCGATATCCGGGTGCCCATCTATACCATGAACGCCCGTCAGGTCGAAAACAACTGCGCCGTGGTCAGCCTGACCATCGGCATCAACAATACCGAGCATCTCAACCGGGTGGTGGCCCGTCTGTCCAAGGTGAAGGATGTTCTCAAGGTGACAAGGAGCTGAACCCATGCGTGCAGTCATTCAGGCGGTGTCCTCCGCCTCGGTCCGGGTCAACGGCGGCGAGCCCCGCGCCATCGGGCCGGGTCTTGTGATCCTGCTGGGGGTCCGGGACACCGACTCGCTGGACATCGTGCCCAAACTGGCCGACAAATGCGCCGGTCTGCGGATCTTCAAGGACGAAAACGACAAGCTGAACCTCAGTGCGCGGGACCTCGGGTACTCGGCGCTGGTGGTCAGTCAGTTCACCCTCTACGGAAACACCCGGAAGGGCTACCGCCCCAGTTTCATCCGGGCGGCAAAACCGCCGCTGGCCGTGGATGCCTACGAGCTGTTCCTCTCCGAGATGGAGCGGCAGGGCCTCAAAGACGTGCAGCACGGCGAGTTCGGGGCCGATATGCAGGTGTCTCTGGTCAACGAGGGCCCCTGCACCATCATCATCGATACCGACGAGTGGGCGAACCACGAATAACAAGGAGGAGCTATGCAGGCATTTCATCTTCTCGGCGCAGCGCCGTTCTATACCAACAGCTTTGTCCTGATCTCCGACGCGGGCCATGCAGTGGTCATCGACCCCGCCGCCGAGGTGCAGGAGTATGACAAGATCTTCCGGGAACACAACGCTGCCCTCACCGACATCCTGTGTACCCACGGCCACTACGACCATGTGGGCAGCGCCGGGGTCCTGAGCCGGGAGTGGAAGGCGAAGCTCTGGTGCGAGTCGGCGGACTGCAAGGGGGTGCAGCTGTTCCCCCTGAAGAGTGCCGACAGCGGCTACGAAGAAGGCGGGACCATCACCGTCGATGAGCTGACCTTCCGGGTCTGGCACACCCCCGGCCACACCGAGGGCGGGGTGGTGATCCTCTGTGGCGAGTGCCTCTTTGTGGGGGACACGGTCTTTCAGGGCAGCATCGGCCGCACCGATCTGGACGGCGGCAGCATGACGGCCATGGACGGGAGCCTGCGCAAATTCGCGGCCCTGCCCATCCCCAAGGAGACGCAGCTGCTGCCCGGCCACGGCGATTTTTCCACCTTCGGCGAAGAGCTGGAAAACAATTTCTACATCCGCAATGCGCTGCGGGGCGGAAACGCTGAATTTTGATAATAATAAAGAGTGAACAACATGAAAATCTATATTACCGGCCTGCCCTCCGGCTATGAGGTGGAGCATCTGGTCCGGCTGTTTTATCCCATGGCCCCCCTCACCCTGACCCCGCCGGAGGACGGCGAGGACTGCGTGTGGGCGGAAAAAACGGAGACCGGCCTGACGGCACTGGTGCGGGAACACGGGCAGAGCCGGTCGGCCGCTGCCCCTCTGCCCGCCCCCGGCGGCGAGACGGCGGAGTTCACCCTCGCCAGCCTGACCTATGACCTGCTCCGGCAGTGGACCGGCATCCGCCCGCCCTGGGGCAAGATGACCGGTGTGCGCCCGGTGCGGCTCATCCACGACAAGCGGGCCGCGGGCTGGACCGAAGCGGAGATCGACCGCTTTTTCCTGGACCGCTTCGACTGCTCGGAGCAGAAATATCAGATGGCAAAGGCCATTGCCGACCTGCAGGAGCCGATCCTGAAGGCGGGCAGCGAGCCGAAGACCTACAGCCTCTACATCGGCATCCCGTTCTGCCCTTCCCGGTGCAGCTACTGCAGCTTCGTCAGCTGCAATCTGGACCGGGACCGCAGGCTGGTGCAGCCCTATGTGGACTGCCTGTGCGAAGAGGTGAGAGCCATCCGGGCGCAGGCCGACCGGGCAGGGCTGACGCTGTGCAGCATCTACATCGGCGGCGGCACTCCCACCAGCCTGTCGGCAGACCAGCTGCGGCAGCTGATGGGCACGGTGCGGGACTGCTTCGACCTTTCCAAAGTGGTGGAATACACCGTGGAGGCCGGCCGCCCCGACTGCACCGACGCCGAAAAGCTGGCGGTTATCCGGGAATACGGCGCTGCCCGCATCTCCATCAACCCCCAGACCTTCTCGGATCAGGTGCTGGCCAACATCGGTCGGAAGCACTCGGCGCAGGACATTCTGGACTGCTACGCCGACGCCCGGAAGGCCGGACACGATGACATCAACATGGACCTCATCGCGGGCCTGCCCGGGGACACGGTGGAGGGCTTTGAACACAGCCTGCGGCAGGCCATCGCGCTGGACCCGGAGAACATCACCGTCCACACCCTGACCCTCAAGCGGGCTTCCCGCATCGTCATTGAGGACCAGAAGGAAAACGACTACGCCGATGTGGCGGCCATGCTGGAAAAATGCCATCTGCTGGCCGAAGCCGGGTACCGGCCCTACTACCTCTACCGCCAGAAGAACACCCTGCAGAATCTGGAGAACGTGGGCTGGTGCAAGCCGGGCCACGAGGGGTACTACAACATCTATATCATGGAGGAAGTCCAGACCATCCTTTCCGCAGGCGCGGGCGGCAGCACCAAGCTGGTGGCCGACGGCGGAAAACGGATGCAGCGCATCTTCAATTTCAAGTATCCGACTGAGTATATCCAGCGCTTTGCGGAGGTACTGGAGCGCAAAAAAGGAGTGGCTGATTTTTATGATCACGATTTGGGTCCCGAAACGTCTGGTTGAGATCGGGCTGTACAATGTGGCAGCCCGCAGCCCGCAGGAGCTGGCAGACCTCAGCGAGCAGAGCTACCGTCAGCGGGTCAGCTATGCCGCCGAGAAGGTCCGTCTTTCCGGTACGAAGATCGTTATGCTCACCGGCCCGTCGGCCAGCGGCAAGACTACCAGCGCCCACAAGCTGGCCGAGGAGCTGATCCGGCAGGGGACGCCTGCCCATGTGGTCAGTCTGGACAATTTCTTCCGGGGGGCGGAGTTCTACCCCCGCCTGCCCGACGGTACCCTGGATTACGAGAACCCGGATACCCTGGATCTGCCCCTGATCCGGCAGTGCCTGCACGAGCTCAGCGAGACCGGCAGGACCGTGCTGCCCATCTATGATTTTGCCAACGAGCGGCGCTCCGACGAGACCGAGTCCGTGGACCTGCAGGGCGGTGTCTGCATCGTGGAGGGCATCCATGCCCTGAACCCCGAACTCACCGGCCTTGTGCCCGGGGAGGACGTCTACCGGATCTACGCCGGCCTGCGGGAGGAGTACACCATCGACGGCCGCCGGGTCATCAACACCCAGGACATCCGCCTGTGCCGCCGCACCCTGCGGGATGCCGCCGCCCGGGGCCGCAGCCCCGAAAAGACCCTGGCCATGTGGGACCGGGTGCTGGACGGCGAGACCCGGTATATCAAGGGTTTCAAGACCACGGCAGACTTCCTGCTGGACACCTCTTTCACCTACGAGCTGGGGCTCATCTCCCGGCTGCTGAACATCGTGCGCCGCCAGTTCACGCTGGAAGGCCACAATGCCGAGCTGTGGGACGAGACCGCCCGCCGCTTTGAGCATGTGGCTCCGCTGGAGCTGGAGCTGCTGCCCGCCGACAGCATGCTGCGGGAGTTCTACGGCAGCGCCGTGAAGTAAACCGCCGCAGCGGAAAACTGGGCCAAATGCGAAAAAACTGTTTCCAAATCCGCACGAAACTGTAAAAGTTGCGGCAGATTCGTTGCATTCCCGGGGGGAGTGCGCTATAATGAAACCATCATCTGACAGCACACACAGGGTTTTACCCGTAAGAGAGGTGTCATTTATGGATTTCAATAAGATCAAGGAAATGGGTCTGGAATACGCCGAAAAAGGCAAGAATGCAGCCATGGATCTGGCCGAGCGCGGCAAGACGCAGGCGAAGATCGTCAACGAGCAGGCCAAGCTCGCCAAGGCACAGCGGCAGCTGGGTGCCCTGGTCTACAGCCTTGCCAAGGGCAACGAGGAAAACCAGCCCCTTGTGGATAAGTATATCGAGATGATCGGTACCATCGAGCAGGACATTGCCGCCCTGAAGGCATCGCTGACCCCGGCGGAAGCCGCCGAGGCGGAGTATGTCATCCACGAGGAGCCCGCTGCAGCGCCCGAAGAGCCTGCGGACCAGCCCGCGGCTGAGCCCCGCAAGACCTGCCCCCAGTGCGGCGCACCGGTCTCGGAGGATGCGCTGTTCTGCAATAAGTGCGGCGCACAGCTGTAAAGAACAAGCCGGACAGGGCGGTGTCCCCGTGGGGATGCCGCCCTTTTCTGCCCCGACGGGGGCGCAAGTGTGAATATTCTGGAAACAATTGAAATGAAACGCCGGAAAATGCGCTTGTCCCCTTGAAAAAACGCAGATTCTGCGGTACAATCTAACTCTGGTTTCTGAGGATCGGAAAAGGAGAGTGCGCCCATGCAGGACTGGCCGGACCGGGAACAATATACGGCGGAGGATCTGATCCGGATCATCCGCATCCTGCGGGACAGGGAAAACGGCTGCCCGTGGGACAAGGTGCAGACCCATGCCTCTATCCGGAAGAATTTTCTGGAGGAGACCTGTGAAGCACTGGAAGCCATCGATGCCGATGATGCAGCCATGATGCGGGAGGAACTGGGCGATGTGCTGATGCAGGTCGCCTTCCACACCGTCATCGAGGAAGAGCGGGGCCGGTTCGATTTTGAACAGGTCTGCCGGGAGGTGTGCGAGAAGCTGATCTTCCGCCACCCCAACATCTTTGCCTCTTCGGCAGCGGAAAACGCCGGTATAAACGGCTGGGATGCGCTCAAGAATAAGGAAAAGGGCCGCACGACCCTGGCAGATGAGCTGAACACTGTCCCCGCCACGCTGCCTGCGCTGATGTATGCCCAGAAGATGCAGAAGCGTGCTGCCCGCCGCGGCGCGTGGGAGCCTGACCCGGAGACGGCGAACGCCGCTCTGGAAGAAGCTCTGCGCGGCTGGCAGATTTCCACCCCGGAAACGGCCGCAGAACGGGCCGGGCAGCTGCTCTTCGCGGCAGCCGATGCCCTGCGTCTGGCAGGGGTGGACGCCGAGGAAGCGCTGACCTTCTCATCCAGGCGGTTCCGGGAGGAACTGCTGCGAGGACCCGAAACCTCAGCGGAACAGGAACCGCCTGTTTCCGACTGATCAAAAAAGCTGAGTAGAAGAAAATTTGTGGAGGTAACCCATCATGACCAAGACTGATCTGATCGCACAGGTCGCTGCGAACACCGAAATGAACAAGAAGACCGCCGAGCTGGCTGTCAACGCTGCCTTCGAGGCCCTGAGCAAGGCCATGGCCGAGGGTGAGAAGATCACCATCTCCGGCTTCGGCACCTTCGAGGTCCGTGAGCGCGCCGAGCGTCAGGGCATCAATCCCCGCACCCGTGAGCCCATCACCATCGCTGCTTCCCGCAGCATCGTGTTCAAGCCGGGCAAGGCTCTGAAGGATACTCTGTAAGTCTGATCTCCGCCGCCGGGGCCTGTTGAGGGGTCCCGGCGGCTTTTTTGGTAAAACCCCACCGGAAAGGAAAAAACGATATGCGTCTGGATAAATATCTGAAAGTCTCCCGGCTCATCAAGCGCCGCACCGTGGCAAACGAGGTGGCCGACGCGGGCCGCATCCTCATCAACGGCAAGGTGGCCAAGGCCAGTCAGGCCGTCAACGCCGGGGATATCATCGAAGTCACCTTCGGCAACCGTCCCATCAAGGTGAAGGTACTCTCCGACGTGGAGCCCCGCACCAAGGATGTGGCCCGGGAGATGTACGAGATCCTCCCGGAGTAATACCCCGCCCCCGGGCTGCATAAGGTGCAGCAGAAGGGAGGGGGCGTCCATGGGAAAACCGAGTCCGGAACAGGCCCAGCCCCATGACCTGATCCTGGAGGACCGCAGCCGCCTGACCCTGACCGGGGTGAAGCGGGTGCTGCGGTGCGACGCCGAAAGCGCCGCCATTGAGACCGGCCGGGGTGTGCTGCAGCTGGCCGGAGCGCAGCTCAGCGTCACCCGGCTGGATCTGGAAGCCGGGGAAGTGAAGCTGACGGGCCGCATCGACGGGCTGGAATATACGGCCGAGCGCACCCCCGGCGGGCTGCTCCGCCGCCTGCTGCGGTGATGGCACCGGCCCTTGCCCCGGGGCTTGTGGGGCAGGAGATCGCAGCCGGTGCCCTGCTGGGCCTTGCGCCGGGGGCGGCCCGGGCGCTTCTGCCCGCAAAGGGGCGGGCGGCGTTCCTGCCGGATCTTCTCTGGGTGGGGACATTGCTGCTGGCCCTGCAGAGCTATACCGCTGCCCTGAGCCCCGGCGGGGTTCTGCGGTGGTACACGGCAGCAACGGCATTTTTCAGCGCATTTGCGGCCGAAACCCTCCTGCGGGGGCTGCTGGCACCTCTTCCCCGGCCAAAACGGCGCCGCCGGGCAAAAAGAACCACAAAAAAACCGAAAAAGAACTTGCCAACTACACGGCGGATGTTGTATAATTCTAACGTATCAAAGTAAGAGTCCAGGCATTTCGGGCCTGCTGGCATCAGGAGGCGCTGACAAATGGCAAACACTACCCGGAAAAAACGCAGGAAAAATCCGTTTCTTCGCACCATCTTTCGTCTGATCTTTTTGCTGCTGCTGCTCAGCATGCTGGCGGCTTACATCTCCAATCAGGTGGCCATCAGCTCCAAAAAAGCGGAGCTGCAGACCCTGAACGAGCAGATCGAACAGCAGGAGACCCGGAACGAAGAGCTGAAACGGATCCTCAGCGGCGATGCTGACGATGTGACCGAGTGGGTCGCCCGGGATTCTTACAACTACGCTGCCCCCAACGAGCGCATCTTTGTGGATGTGACCGGAAACTGAGGGGGGCCGCCGGGCGGCTGCGGCCGGGCCCGGCAGACCCCAAAAAAGAGAGCAAGGAGTATTGAGTTTTGGCAATTGAGGTAGGGAACGTACTGGAAGGCCGTGTCACCGGCGTGAAGCCCTTCGGCGCATTTGTCGCGCTGCCGGAAGGGCGGACGGGCATGGTCCACATTTCCGAGGTGTCCAACGAGTATGTGCAGGATATCCACACGGTGCTGCACGAGGGCGACTCTGTGAAGGTGCAGGTCATCAATGTGGCACCGGACGGCAAGATCGCACTGTCCATCAAGCGGCTGCTGCCGCCCCCGGCCCGTCCGGCCCGCAATGACCGCGGCCCCCGGGAGGGCGGACGCTTCGGCGGTGCCCGCGGCGGCGGGCGCGCCCCCCGGGAAGGCGGACGCGGCCCGGCACGGGAGGCAGCCCCCCGGGTATGGCAGCCCAAGGCCCCGGCCCGGAGCGACAATCTGAGCTTTGAGGACATGATGAGCCGCTTCAAGAGCCAGAGCGAGGAGAAAATGGCCGACCTGGACCATGAGACCAACAACCGCCGCGGCGGCGGTTATGCGCCCCGTTCCCGCCGGGGCCGCTGACAGTAAAAACGGATCGGGCCTGTCCCAGCGGGGACGGGCCTGTTTTTTCGGTGGGAGAGCTGCCCACAGAGAGGAAAGGAACCAGAATGCCTGCAAAATTTGAACTGATCGCACCCTGTTTCTTCGGATGCGAGGCCACCGCAAAATTTGAGCTGACCCGCATCGGGGCAGAGGATATCCGGGTAGGGGACGGACGCCTGACCTTTGCGGGCGGGCCCGAGATGATCGCCGCGGCCAACCTGAACCTGCGCACGGTGGAGCGGGTGCTGCTGCTGCTCAACACCTACCCGGCCTCCACCTTCGATGAGCTGTTCGATGGCGTGTATGCCATCCCCTGGGAGGAGTTCCTGCCGGCCGATGCAGCGTTCCCGGTGACCGGCTCGTCCCTGAACAGTCAGCTGACCAGTGTGCCCGCCTGCCAGAGCATCATCAAGAAGGCTGTGGTCAAGCGGCTGATGCTGAAGCACCACACCTCCGTCCTGCCCGAGACCGGTGCCGAGTACAAGATCCGGTTCATGCTGCGCAAGAACGTCTGCGAGATCATGCTGGACACCACCGGCGAGGGCCTGCACAAGCGGGGATATCGCCGCAATGCCATGGAGGCCCCTATCCGCGAGACGCTGGCCGCCACCATCGCCGACCTGGGCCGCGTCCGCCGCGACAGTCTGGTGGAGGACCCCTTCTGCGGCAGCGGCACCCTGCTCATCGAGGCCGCCCAGAAGGCCATGAACATCGCCCCCGGCCTGAAGCGCCGCTTCGCCGCCGAGCGTTACAGCTTTGTGCCCGCTTCCATCTGGGCCGAGCAGCGGCAGAAGGCACTGGCCGAGTCCAAACTGGACGCCGGGTTTGAGGCCTTCGGCTACGATATCGACCCCGCCGCCGTGGCACTGGCCAACGCCAACGCCAAGCTGGCAGGCGTGGAAAAGCGCTGCCACTTCGAGGTGGCGGACGTGGCGGATTTCGCCGCAAAGAGCGAAGCCATCGTCCTGACCAACCCGCCCTACGGCGAGCGGATGAGTACCATCGAGGGGGCGGCAAAGCTGGCCCGCACCTTTGGCCGCCAGATGGCGGAACACCCCTGCGCAGGCGTCTATGCCATCACGGCGGATATGGAGTTCGAGAGCCATTACGGCCGCCGGGCCAACAAGCGCCGCAAGATGTACAACGGCATGATCCCCTGCCAGCTGTATATGTACTACGAGGCCCCCAAGGCAGAGTACAAGGCAAAGCCCATGCCGAAGCAGGGCTTTGACGGCAAGCGCACCGCCGGTGATTTCCGCAAAAAATAAGCAAGAGTAACACTTTTCGGCCGCATCAGACCCTCCGGTTTGGTGCGGCTGCTGTGTTTTTGGACAAAGGACAGAAGAAGATTTAACATTTGGTCAGTTGAACCCTGTCGGAAAATGGGGTATACTGTTCTTACTGCTTCAAGGGCAGGGCGGCTTTGGGGCTGCAGGAAAAGGAGGGATCGTGATGGAGGGGCGGATGAGGCCTTATCTTCCGGAGCTTACGATTCGGGATTACAATATCTACCAGTGGTATCTGCGGGGCGTACTCCATCAGATGAACACCACCTACGGGTTCTATTCGTGCCGCCTGCTGCAGCACAACGGGGTCCTGTTTGCGCTGTTGGCCGACAGTCTGGCCGGGCGCGAAGCCACCTGCAGGAACATCCGTCTGCCCTGGACCCTGTATTGGAAGCCCATGATGTGCCAGACCCAGGGCATCCGGCTGGCAGCTCAGGTGGAGGTGCTGCTGGGCTGGCACAAGCTGCAGGACCGCCGGTGGGAGGAGCTGCCCTTCCGTCTGCGGGTGCGCCGCGCGTTAGACCGTCTGCTGCTCCGCCGGGCCTATCAGAAAGCCGTGCGGGAGAACCCTGCCCTGGAACGTCTGTTCGGGCAGGAGCAGGCCCAGGCACTGGTGCAGATGAACCTGAGCGCTCAGAACTATACCGTGGTCGCCGAGCCCATGAGCAACATCTACGGGGCGCTGTATTCCACCCTCGCCACCGATGACCCCGGCCAGCGCAAGCGGATGCGGTACATCGGCAGCTGCGTGGGTCGGATCTTCTACCTGCTGGAAAAGGCCGGACGGGTGGTTGACGACAAGCGGTCCGGGCGGTATAATGTCTTTCTGGTCAACGGCATCGAGGACCCTGCGGCGGCGCTGGAAAATGCCCGCCGCCAGTCGCTGGCCATCGCCAACGATATGGTCCGGGCCTACGGGATGCTGGACGTCAAGCTGAACAAGAGCCTGATCGACAACATCATGGTGCTGGGCCTGCGCCATGCGGTGGAGCCTCTGGATGCCGGAAACCAGCCTGTGCGCTGGGAACTGCCGTGAAGGGCCGCAGAAGCAGCCGGAGCTGGGCCATGGCCTACTGCGGCATGGCATCGGCCCTCAGCGTGGCGTTGATGCTGCTGGGAGCCGTGGTGCCGGTGCTGATGTTCATCGCCCCGGCGGCTGCCAGCCTGCTGATCGCCACAGTCTGCGTGGAGTGCGGAAAGACCATGGCCCTGACGGCCTACGGCGCGGTCAGCCTGCTGAGCCTGCTCTTCGTGCCGGATAAAGAGGTGGCGCTGGTCTTTGTGTTCCTGCTGGGGTATTACCCGCTGGTCAAGCCTTATCTGGAGCGCATCCGTCTGCCGCTGCTGCGCACCGTCTGCAAGCTGCTGCTCTGCAACGGGGCCGTCGTGGCCATGTACGGTCTGGTGCTGCTCCTTGTCCCGGCGGGCAGTATCTCTCAGGAGCTGAAGACCACCGCACTGGTGGTCTCGCTGTCTACCCTTGCCATGGGCAACGTGGCTTTCCTGCTCTATGACCGGGCCCTGCACAATCTGCTGCAGGTGTATCATCTGGTCTGGCAGCCCCGGCTGCACAAAATGCTGGGCCGGTAACGAAAAATCATCGAAAGAAGGAATGTGGAACCACAGCTGACGCAAAGCGCCGGGCCACACGGGTGACAGCCGTGAGGGTGACGAGGAGAGGAATCATCGAAAGTTTCGGCGGATGTTTCTCCGGCTGACAATGGGCTATACCAGCCGCAGAGAGGGGCAAAAAACGGCAGCGATACCGCAACAGATCCCCTCAAAGAAAGCCATACAAGAACATAGACTGTATTGAGAAAGCTGACAGCTGTGCTGTGCGTTTTTGCGCCGGGCTGTCGGCGTGGAGGTGTTTTGTATGTGTGGCATTGTTGGTTATGTCGGAAAACGGAATGCGCAGGATGTCCTGCTGGATGGTCTGGAAAAGCTGGAGTACCGGGGCTATGATTCCGCCGGGGTCGCCCTGGCGCTGGCAGGCGGCATCCGGGTGGTCAAGAGCAAGGGCCGTCTGGCAAAGCTGCGGGAGAAACTGGCCGCAGAGGCGCTGGCTTCCAGCGGCTGCGGCATCGGGCACACCCGGTGGGCCACCCACGGCGAGCCCAGCGATGTGAACAGCCACCCCCATTCCACGCCCCGGGTGAGCATCGTCCACAACGGCATCATCGAGAACTACGGCATCCTGAAAGAGCGGCTCAGGGCACGGGGCTATACCTTCGAGAGCGAGACCGACACCGAAGTCCTGGTCAAGCTCATCGACAGCTGCTATGAGGGCGAGCCTTTGAAGGCCCTCCACGATGCCCTTGCCATGGTGCGGGGCAGCTATGCGCTGGCCGTGCTGTTCCGGGACTTCCCGGATACCCTGTTTGCCGTCAAGCGGGAGAGCCCCCTGATCGTGGGCTGGGGCGAGGACGAAAACTTCATTGCGTCGGATATCCCGGCGCTGCTGAAATATACCCGCCGGTACAGTGTGCTGGAGGAGGGCGACTTTGCGGTGGTCACAGCAGGCGGCATCCGCTTCTACAACGAATTCTCTGAGCCGGTGGAGCGGGAGATTCTGACCGCCGACTGGGATCAGGAAGCCGCCGAAAAGGGCGGCTACCCCCACTTCATGCTCAAGGAGATCAACGAGCAGCCGACGGCTATCACGGCCACGGTGAGCCCCCGCGTGGAGAACGGCCTGCCCGACCTGCGCATCCCGGAGCTGACGGATGAGCGTCTGCGGCGGATCGGCACCATCCATCTGGTGGGCTGCGGCACCGCCATGCACGCGGGCATGGTGGGCAAATCGGCCATTGAGGCTCTGGCCCGGGTCCCGGCACAGGTGAGTATCGCCAGCGAGTTCCGCTACCAGAACCCCATTCTCCGGCCGGAGGATCTGGTCATCATCATCAGCCAGTCCGGTGAGACCAGCGACACGCTGGCGGCCCTGAAGCTGGCCAAGAGCCGGGGTGTGCCGGTGCTGGCCATCGTGAACGTGGTGGGCAGCTCCATCGCCCGGGCGGCGGACTATGTCATGTATACCTATGCCGGGCCGGAAATCGCCGTGGCTTCCACCAAGGCCTATACGGTGCAGATGTGTGTGCTGTACCTGTTTGCTCTCCGTCTGGCCTATGCCCGGGGAATGCAGACCGAGGCTGAGGTCCGCCGCCTGACGGCCGAGCTGCTCCGGGCGGGGGATGTCATCCGGCCCCGTCTGGCCGACTGCGAGCAGATCAAGTATCTGGCCAGCCGGTTCGTCAACACCCAGAGCTGCTTCTTCATCGGCCGCGGGTTCGATTACTCCCTCTCGCTGGAGGGCAGCCTGAAGCTGAAGGAAATCAGCTATGTCCACTCCGATGCCTACGCGGCGGGCGAGCTGAAGCACGGCACCATCAGCCTGATCACCGATGGTGTGCCGGTGATCGCGCTGGCTACCCAGAAGCAGGTCTACGAAAAGACCCTCTCCAACGCCAAGGAGACCCGGAGCCGGGGCGCAAAGGTGCTGCTGTTCACGACGAAGGACGCTGTGGTGCCCGAGGATGTGGCAGACTATGTGGTGCGTCTGGACGCGTACGACGACCTTCTGATGCCCCTGCAGCTCATCGTGCCGCTGCAGCTGTTCGCCTACTATATGGCAGTGCTGCGGGGCTGCGATGTGGATAAGCCCCGCAATCTGGCCAAGAGCGTTACGGTGGAGTGACCCTTGACAAAATCGGCCGGACTCTGATATATTAGTCATAAAGAAGCTGTTCCCTCCGGAACACGGTCACAGGGACCCCCCTGCCAACGGGGTGCATCCTGGGGATGGTGTTTCCGGAGGGATTTTTTGTGAAGCCGCATCTGCGGAAAAGGAGGAACCATGGAACGCATTGACCTGAACCGGAGCTGGCAGTTCTGCAAACTGCCGGGCTGGAGCATCGACGACCTGCCCGCCCCGGAGGCAGGGGAGACCGCCGAAACGGTGGACCTGCCCCACACCTGGTATGACGATGATGCCGAGGAGTCCTACCGGGGCCTGACCCTTTATCGGAAAGAGCTGACGATCGCGCCGGAGTGGCGCGGCAAAGCCCTGTATCTGGACATCCCCGGCGCGGACAACCATGCAAAGGTCTGCCTGAATGGGACCCTTGCCATGGAGCACAAGGGTGGATACAGCCGCTTCTGCGTACCGGTGCCCGCCGCTGCACAGGAGGGGGAGACCCTGGACATCCAGATCTGGCTCACCAATGCCGTCTGCGATGATATCTCGCCTCTTTCCGGCGATTTCACCATTTTCGGCGGCCTCTACCGGGGCGTGAGCCTGCTGGTGGAGGAGCCGGTGCATTTTGATGTCTGCTGGTACGGCACCGACGGCGTTCCCGCCCGGACGGCCGTGGAGAACGGCCGGGGTGTGGTGTATCTGGAGTCCCATGTGGCGGCGGAAGGCCCGGCAGAAGTCCGGTATACCCTCACGGCCCCGGACGGCACCCCGTCGGCCCGGCAGGCCGCGCAGGCCGGGGCCCCCTGCACCCTGACGGTGGAGCAGCCGGAGCTGTGGAACGGCAAGGCCCATCCCGCCCTCTACACCCTGACGGCAGAGCTGCTCAGCGGCGGTGCCGTGACGGACACCGTCACAAAGCAGGTGGGCTTCCGCAGCATCCGGATGGACCCGGAGAAGGGCTTCTTCCTCAATGGGGAGCCCTTCCGCATCCGGGGCGTGGCCAAGCATCAGGATTTTGCCGGGTGCTTCAACGCCGTGACCGGAACAGAGATCGGACGGGATTTTGCCCTCATCCGGGAGATCGGCGCCAACGCCCTCCGGCTGTCCCACTATCAGCACCCGCAGCAGACCTATGACCTCTGCGACCGGGAGGGCTATGTGGTCTGGGCCGAGGTCCCCATGCTCAAGATGACCCGGGAGCCTGCCCTGATCGAAAACATCCGCCAGCAGCTGACCGAGCTGGTGCTGCAGAACCTGCATCATCCCTCCATCTGCTTCTGGGGCATCCAGAACGAGATCGGCATGTTCCGGGATACGCCGGATATGTACGAGTACCTGGCCGGGATGCGGGCGCTGATCAACACGCTGGACCCGGGGCGTCTGGTCACGGCGGCCAATATGTACACCGTCAAGTTCAAGAGCGGCCTGAACCATGGCACCGATATGATCGGCTACAACATCTATTTCGGCTGGTACTACGGCCAGATGCAGGGCTATGACGGCTTCCTGGACCGCTATCATGCGGCCAACCCGGAAATGCCGCTGGGCATCAGCGAGTACGGCGTGGATGCAAATCCTGCCCTGCACAGTGCCGATCCCCGGGTGCAGGACTATACCGAGGAGTACCAGTCCCTCTTCCATGAGACGGTCTATCCCATCTTTGAGAGCAAGCCGTACCTGTGGGGCAGCTTTGTCTGGAATATGTTCGATTTCTCCAGCGCCCTGCGGAAGGACGGCGGCCTGCGCAACCTGAACGGCAAAGGCCTTGTGACCTACGACCGCAAGACCCGGAAGGATGCCTTCTATTACTACAAGGCAAAGTGGTCGGCAGAGCCTTTTGTGCATCTGTGCGGCAAACGGTTCGCAAAGCGCACCGAGGAAGCCGTGGAGGTGAAGGTCTATACCAACCAGCCGGAGGCGACCCTGTCTGTGAACGGCGGCGCAGGGCAGACTCTGCCCAACAACGGCAACGGCACCGTCCGGTTTGCGGCAGTCCCCCTGAAAAAGGGCGAGAACCGGATCTGCGTGACGGCAGGGGACGGCACCGATGAGATGGCCCTCACCCGGCAGGACAGCCCGGAGCCTTCTTACAGCCTGCCGGGCAGCAATGCAGGCGGGCCGGTGAAGAACTGGTTCCTGGCTTCGGACTCGCTGGTGCGGGAGGGCTACTGCTCGCTGGAGAGCACGGCCGGGGACCTGCTGGAAAACCCGGCGGCCGCTGTCCTGCTGAAGGAAAAGCTGCCCCAGGCGCTCTACCGGACCCTGACCGAGCAGGATGTGATCCCGCTGGGCATTGAGCTGAAGAGCATCCTGAGCCGCAGCGGTCTCTCCGCCGAGGAACTGAAAGCTCTGAACGACGCCCTGAACCAGATCCCGGCGGAAGAGTAAGTTTTTCTCCGGAAGGACTTGACTTCGACCCTGCTTTAAGTGATAAAGTAAGGGGGAAGGATCACAGGATCACGAAGGGAGAGCTTTTTATGAAATACGCAACGAAGGAAGCTTTTGAAAAAGCCAATGTGTTCGGACAGGGCGAGGCCAACACGGCCTATGCCGAATATTTCATCGGGGATTCGTTCCTGAACCCGCTGACCGCCCCGGACGCAGGGATCCACCCCTCCAACGTCACCTTTGAGCCGGGCTGCCGGAATAACTGGCACATCCACCATGCCACGGCTGGCGGCGGCCAGCTGCTGATCTGCACCGCCGGTGAGGGCTGGTATCAGGAGGAGGGCAAGCCTGCCGTCAGCCTGAAGGAAGGCAGCGTCGTGGTGATCCCTGCTAACGTCAAGCACTGGCACGGTGCCAAGGCCGACAGCTGGTTCAGCCACATCGCCATGGAGATCCCCGGCGAGGGCTGCAGCAACGAGTGGCTGGAGCCGGTCACCGATGAAGAGTACGCCAAACTGTAACATTCCCGCTCCATAAAAGCAAAAAGACATCCCCGGGCCCTTCCATTGCGGAAGCGGTCCGGGGATGTCTGCATTTTCCGGGAAAATTATTCTGCCTGTGACTCTGCTTTTGCCTTGTGTTCCAGATACAGGTAGAAGCAGACGTTCAGGAGGATGCCCACGGCGGTGGAAGCGGGGGCCGCCAGACCGATCCGAGTCAGGCTGGCGTTGGGCTGGATGCTCATGAAGTAGGCCAGCGGCAGGCGGACCAGCAGGGTCTGCACAAGGCCCTGCACCATGACCCAGACGGTCTTGTTGTTGCCGTTGAAGTAGCCCACCATGGTGAACATGATGGCGGTGACGATGGTCTCCGGGGCAAAGCCCTTCAGGTAGGCAAAACCGTTGGCGACGACGGCAGCGTCGGTGGTGAAGACGCTGCACAGCACGTCGCCCCGCAGCATGATCAGGGCAAACACCGCGCAGCCGAACACCAGACCGATGCCCATGCCGGTGAACATGGATTTCTGGGCCCGCTTCTTGTTGCCTGCACCGATGTTCTGGGAGACGAAGGAAGCCATGGACTGCATCAGGGAGCTGGGAATCAGCATGGCGAAATTGACGATCTTGCAGGCCACGCCGTAGCCGGAGGAAGCCTCCAGACCCAGACGGTTGACGAAGGCGCAGAGGGCCAGGAAGGAAAGCTGGGTCAGGAACTCCTGCAATGCCAGCGGCAGGCCGATGCCCAGGAACTTGCGGCACTGGGGGTTCAGACGGAAATCGGTCTTGTGGAGGGAGAAGGGCAGGTCCTTCTTCAGCAGCATCACTACGGCGCAGACCACGCTGACGGCCTGCGCAAAGACGGTGGCCATGGCCGCACCGGCGGCGTCCAGATGCAGACCGGCCACCAGAGCCAGGTCGCCGATGATGTTGCACACGCAGGCCACCAGCACGAAAAGCAGGGGAGACTTGCTGTCGCCCAGCCCGCGGAAGATGGCGGACAGCAGGTTATAGGCCACGATGAAGAAGATGCCGCTGCCGCAGATCCGCACATAGCAGGCGGTCAGGTCCACGGCCTCGGCGGGGGCCTGCATCAGCACCGAGATGGGGCGGGCAAGGCTCACCATGACCACGAACAGCATGGCAGAGATCAGGGTAAAGACCACGGCGGCCCCGCCGATGACCTGCCCGATGTACTGGGGCTTCTTCTCGCCCAGGTACCGGGCGATGAGGACGGTGATGCCCATGGCGAACTGCGTCACCACAAAGGTGACCAGGTTTAGAACCTGACTGCCGGTGGAGACGGCGGACAGGCCGGAGGTGGAGCCGAAGCGGCCCACCACCAGAAGGTCCACAGCACCATAGGCGGCCTGCAGGACCAGTGCGCCCAGGATCGGCAGCATGAAGAGGCTGAGCTTTTTCAGGATGCTGCCCTGAGTAAAATCGGTTTTATCGTTTTTCATCGGGGGATCTCCTTTCACTGAGGATCTGATAGAATCGTTCCAGGGTGCGGATGGTACACTCGGCATCGGCTTCAGAAATGCTGTCGAAACAGGGGGCCAGCGCCTGGAAATAGTCGGTGTTGTACTTCCGGGAGAGCTGCAGCCCTGCCTCGGTCAGGGAAAGGTAGGTCACCTGTCCATCCTCTGCACAGCTCTGCTTCTGCAGATAGCCCCGGGCTTCCATGTTCTTGACGGTGCGGGTCACGCCGGGCCGGGGCAGGCCCAGCGCGTCGCTGAGGTCGGATACTTTGACCTGCAGACCCTGCTCTTCCAGCCGCTGGATGGTGTCCAGGATCTGGATATAGGAGGGCATCACCCCCTGGGGCAGGGCGTGATTCTCTGGGCAGTTTCGCCCCGGCCTTTGCCCATTATAACGACGATGTTCTCTTCGGCGAGAACTGGAACGATGACGGCATCGACGTCAAGACCCGCAGCATCATCACCGTGGTGGCGCTGATGGCTTCCGGCGTGACGGATTCTTCGCTGAAGTTCCACCTGCAGAACGCAAAGAACCACGGCGTGACCCAGAAGGAGATCGCCGCGATCATCACCCATGTGGCCTTCTACGCAGGCTGGCCCAAGGGCTGGGCCGTGTTCAACATGGCCAAGGAACTCTGGGACGTAGAGGAGTAAAGATCGAAAAGAAAAAGGCGAAGCTGCACGGAACAGCTTCGCCTTTTCTCTTTGCGATCCATATACGGTTACAGGGTCTTGCAGAACTCCTTCAGGTAGGCACGGAAGGCCTCGCCGATCTCGGGGTGCTGCAGGGCCAGCTCCACCTGAGCTTCCACCACACGGAGCTTGTTGCCCATATCGTAGTGGGTGCCGGTGAACTCCACCGCCGTCATGCCGCCGCAGTTGCGGGCGTACTCGGCCATGGCATCGGTCAGCTGGATCTCGCCGCCGGCACCGGGCTTGGTGTGGGCCAGGATGTCGTAGATCTCCGGGGTCAGCAGGACACGGCCCAGGATGGAGTAATTGCTGAACTCCTGTCCCTTCTTGGGCTTCTCGATCATGTCGTCCACGAAGAAATAGTTGTCGTGGATGGGGGTGGTCTTCAGGCTGCAGTAGCGGCTGACGTCGGCCCATGGTACAGCGGACACACCGGCCGCCGGACGGCCGAACTCCTCGTAAGCACGGATCAGCTGGGCGCAGACCGGGTCCTCGCCCCAGATCACATCGTCGCCGTAGATGACCACGAAAGGATCATCGCCGGTAAAGGACTTCGCCACGCTGACGGCATGGCCCAGACCCAGGGTCTGCTTCTGGCGCACAAAGTAGATGTTGGCCAGGTTGGCAATGCCAAGGCACTCCTCCAGCATCTTTTCCTTACCGGGGGCAGCCAGCTTTTCCTCCAGCTCGGGGCTGCGGTCAAAGTGGTCTTCGATCACGCTCTGGTTCCGGCCCAGAATGATCAGGATATCGGTGATGCCGGACCGGACGGCTTCCTCCACCAGATACTGGATGGCAGGTTTGTCCACGATGGGGAGCATCCCCTTGGGCATGGCCTTGGTGGCTGGCAGGACACGGGTGCCCAGACCGGCGGCGGGGATGACGGCCTTCGTAACTTTTTTCATGATTCGGAACTCCTTCATCAATAAGATCGTCGGGATGTCAGCGGGCTGCAGATCAGCCGTAGACCAGATTCAGCAGAGCCTCCACATTGGGGCCCAGCAGCATGGTGGCGGCGCTGCCCAGCACCATCAGCAGGGCCAGGCTGCCGAACACGGCGGCCCAGCTGGTGCCGCCCTGTGCGCAGAGTACGGCCTTGCGCTGTGCTTCATCGGGGAACTCGGCCCGGATGCGGCGGATCTTTGCGGCAGCGCTCTTGCGGTAGAACCACTTGCCGTACATGCCCCGCACCACCATCAGCAGGAAGCTCAGGGCTGAGCAGATCCGCGACAGGATCAGCAGGGTGGAGCCGGACAGGTTGGGGGCCAGGGAGCTGCCCGTGACCTGCATCAGATCGATGAAGGTGGGCAGGGCCAGCACCAGCTCGGCCGCCAAGAAAGCGAAGGCCGGTTTCCATGCCTTGCGGTAGAAGAAGTAGAAGGGCCCGAACAGCAAAGCCGAAAGGCTCATGGAGACCTTGCTGTGCTGCAGCTGCATCCGGCAGTAGGTACTCAGGTAGGCCGGGGACGCGGAGCCGATGTAGGCGGCCCAGTCCTTGCAGGGGATGCCGTCCATGACCTCTTCCTTGCCGAAAGCGGCCTGATAGGTCTGGCGCATGGGGTCGGCCTGGGGCGCGCCGGTCTCCTGGAACTGACGGTAGAAGGTGGAGTAATCGAACTCCTCGCTGTGTTCGTCCGGTTCCGTGCGGTCCTGGGGCTCCTGTGCGCCCTCCGGCGGCAGGACAGCGCCGCAGCAGCGGCAGTGGGCCTCACTGCGCAGGGTGCGCTCGCCGCAGGCGGGGCAGGTGCAGAGTTCGGAGTCCTGATAGGGAAACTTCCACTCGTAGCCCGCCGCATGGGCAGGGGCGTGGATGCAGCGGCCGAGCTTTTCGTAACAGTCACGGTGATAGGGTGCGCCGCAGTCCGGGCAGACGACGATGTCGTCCTGCAGTGTCAGCGGCTTGCCGCAGCCCTCACAGGGGCAGCCATAATATTTGGGCATAAGATCCTCCCGACTTGGTAGATAAACCTATTATACTCCCTTGAAAGGGAAAAGAAAAGCCAAAAATCTTCAAATTTCCAGCATCATAGTAATTTTTCCTCTTTACTTTATCATGGATTCTGGGTATACTAATGAAGTATCTGTGTATAAACTGTATCTTTTGCAGCAAACCGGCTTTTCAATGCGGCGGCAACAACGCCGGTTTGCCTGTCGCGGATATGGTGTTTCGTTTCCAATGATATTTAGTCTCGCGATAAGAGGTATTCTGAAAATATGATCACTACCGATGAACTGAAGGTGCAGCTGGCCGACTACGGCACGGCTGTGAAGGACCTTGAGGAAGCGCTGGCCATCGACGCTTCCCGCAAGCGTGTGCAGGAGCTGGAGCATACCATGTCCCGCCCCGGCTTCTACGATGATGTGGACCTGAGCAAGAAGGTCTTTGACGAGGTGGGCGACCTGAAAGGCAAGCTGACCCGTTTTGAGAAGCTGCAGGGCCTGTACGATGATGCCGAGACCATGCTGGTGATGCTGGACGAGGAGTATGACCCCGAGATGGTCCCCGAGGCTGAGGAGGCCGTCAACGCCGTGGGCAAGGCCGTGGACGAGCTGCAGCTGATGACCATGCTGAACGGCGAGTACGACCACAGCAACGCCATCCTGACCTTCCACGCCGGTACCGGCGGCACCGAGGCACAGGACTGGGCCGAGATGCTGTACCGCATGTACAACAAGTGGGCACAGGCCCACGGCATGACGGTGGAAGTGCTGGACTATCAGGACGGCGACGAGGCCGGCCTGAAGAGCGCTTCCATGATGGTCAAGGGTGCCAACGCCTACGGCCTGCTCAAGAGCGAGAACGGTGTCCATCGTCTGGTCCGCGTCTCTCCCTTTGACGCCAACGCCCGCCGCCAGACCAGCTTTGCTTCGCTGGAAGTCATGCCCGAGCTGGACAACACCATTCAGGTGGATATCCGCCCGGAGGATATCGAGATGCAGGTCTACCGCTCCTCCGGTGCCGGCGGCCAGCACATCAACAAGACTTCTTCCGCAGTCCGTCTGATCCACAAGCCCACCGGCATCGTGGTCAGCTGCCAGACCCAGCGCAGCCAGTTCCAGAACCGTGACTACGCCATGGAAATGCTGAAGGCCAAGCTCTATCAGATTGCCAAGCAGCAGCACATGGACAAGATCGAGGACATCAAGGGCGTTCAGAACGAGATCGCCTGGGGTCATCAGATCCGCAGCTATGTCTTCATGCCCTATACCATGGTCAAGGATCACCGCACCAACTATGAGACCGGCAACGTGGATGCCGTCATGGACGGCGATCTGGACGGTTTCATCTTTGCCTACCTCAAGGCTGCCAGCCGCGGGGAACTGCAGGATACCTGATCCTGTCGATCAAACTTCGGAGAGCCCTCTGCACCCAGACCGTGCAGGGGGCTCTTTTTGCTGTCCGGGTGCAACAAAAAGGAGCCTGCGCAGCAGGGCGCAGGCTCCGGAAAAGCAGGGCAGAAGAAAAATCACTTCCGGTTCTTCATGTAGATGTGGTGGGGCAGACCGGCGATGTACAGCGGGGTCAGCTCGGCCTGGATCAGCGGACGGGCGTAGTTCAGGAACTCCTCGGTCATCTGGGTGTGGTTCTCGTTCATCCAGCTCAGGGGCACCTTCTTCTCCAGGTTTGCCACTTCGCTGATGGGATGCAGCTCGGTGGTGCACTGATAGGGGCTGTTGGAGATCCGCTTCAGGGCGACCATCTGACCGGTGACACCCTCGAAGGCGGCCTTGACGGCAGCACCGCCGACCTGATAGGCTTCGGTGATGTCGGTGCGGCTGGTCAGGTGGCCGGCGCAGCGCTGCAGGGTGGAAAGCTCAATGCAACGGGTCTTGGTGTCCAGATTGCGGGCCACGGTGTTGGCCAGGAAACGGGCCGTACCGGTCAGGGCCTTGTGGCCGAAAGCGTCTACCGCATGGACATCGTCGGCCAGCTCGCAGACATAGCGGCCGTCCTCCAGCTTGACGCCTTCGGAGACGGCAATGACGATGCTGGGCTTCTTCTCCTGCATCACGCGGACCTTCTCGATGAAGTGATCCACATTGAAGGGGACCTCGGGCAGGCAGATCATATCCACGCCTTCGCAGTCATCGCCCTTGGCCAGAGCGGCGGCAGCGGTCAGCCAGCCGGCGTTGCGGCCCATGATCTCCACCACGGTGACATACTTGGTGCCGTAGACCGTGGCATCGCGGATGATCTCCTTCATCACCACGCCGATGTACTTTGCCGCAGAGCCGTAACCGGGGGTGTGATCGGTGACCATCAGGTCGTTGTCGATGGTCTTGGGCACACCCATGAAGCGGATATCGCTCTGGATGCGGGCACCGTAGTCGGCCAGCTTGCCGATGGTATCCATGGAGTCGTTGCCGCCGATATAGAAGAAGTAGCCGATGTCCAGCTTCTCCAGAATGGCGAACAGCTTCTTGTAGATCGCCTCATCGGTGTGCCAGTCGGGCAGCTTGTAACGGCAGCTGCCCAGGAAGCTGGACGGGGTTCGCTTGAGCAGCTCGATGTCCAGGTCATCGGTCAGCACGGTGGAAAGATCCACCACCCGCTCTTCCAGCAGACCGGCCACGCCGTTGCACATGCCGTAGACCACCTCGGCGCCGCGGCTCTTGCAGCTCTCGAACACACCGGCCAGACTTGCGTTGATGACGGAAGTAGGACCGCCAGACTGACCAACGATTGCATTTTTACCCATGATTTTTTCTCCTTTTCTTCTGCTTCGGCTTTTATATTATCGTGCAGGAGCACGAAAACAGATGGGGAAGGGACGCGGGGGAACTTACAGACGAATGTGGCGGGGGGTGCCGTTGACGTAAACGGGGGTCACCTCATCCAGGATCAGCGGACGGGCGTACTCCTCAAAGGCGCTCGTCACCTGCATCCCGTCGGGGGTGATCCACTCCAGAGGCACCTTCTTTTCCAGATTGGCCACCTGCTGGACGTCCACCGATTCGGTGATGCACTGATAGGGATAGTTGGAGATCCGCTTCAGCGAGATCATCCGGCCGGTCTCACCGGCAAAGGCAGCAGCTGCCGCCGCGCCGCCCACGGCATAGGCCTCGTTGACGTCGGTGCGGCTGGCCAGATGGCTGGCGCAGCGCTGCAGGGTCGAAAACTCGATGGCGCGGCTCTTGCAGTTCAGGTTGTCGTGGATCAGATCCGACAGATACCGGCTGGTGCCGCTGAGGATGGCCTTGTGGCCAAAGGCGTCCAGCTGCCCGGCAGTGGAGACCAGATCGCACAGATAGGTACCGTCTGCGGTCTTGACGCCCTCGCTGGCGGCGATGATGACGTTGGGCTTGACCCGCTGCAGCTCGTCCACCCGGGTCAGGAACCGGTCCGGGTCAAAGGGCACTTCGGGCAGCAGGATCAGGTCGGGGCCTTCGCAGTCGTCGCCGCCGGCCAGACAGGCCGCACCGGCCAGCCAGCCCGCGTGGCGGCCCATGATCTCGGCCACGGTCACGCTGCGGATGTTGTAGACCGAGGAGTCCCGGATGACCTCTTTCAGGATGGTGGCAATGTACTTTGCCGCAGAGCCGTAACCGGGGGTATGGTCGGTCAGGCAGAGGTCGTTGTCGATGGTCTTGGGCACACCGATGAACCGGACGCTGCTGCCCACTCTTGCACCATAGCGGGAAAGCTTTGCGATGGTGTCCATGGAGTCGTTGCCGCCGATGTAGAACAGTGCGCAGATGTCGTACTTGTCAAACAGGGTGAACAGCTTGATGAACGGGGTGGAGTCCACATCCGGGTCCGGCAGCTTGTAGCGGCAGCTGCCCAGATAGCTGGACGGGGTGCGCTTGAGCAGCTCGATGCTCATGCGGTCGTCCAGCAGGACATTCAGTTCCAGCATCTCTTCCTTCAGAAGTCCCTCGATGCCGTACTGCATCCCGTAGACCTTATCGGCACCCAGACTGCAGGCCGCCTTGTAAACGCCTGCCAGACTGGAGTTGATGACGGCGGTAGGGCCGCCGCTCTGACCGATGATGACATTTTTTGCCATAAGTCCTCCTTAATCAAATGTGAAAAAAGAACAGCTCCGGCATCCTGCCGTTTCCGGTCGGGCCCCGGCAGCCCTGCACTGCCGCCGGGAGGAAAACGGAGGAACGCCGCAAGTCGTACAAAAAGAATGCAGGATGTGCATCTACTTCGATGAAAACTGCGCAATTCCTGCACCTATCCTATTGTAAACCATTTCTCTGTTGTATGCAAGAGGAGATTGGTTGCACAGGCAAAAAAATTATGATACAATATTTGGCGTATCCTACAAAAACACAGGGTCGGCCGGAGTGCAGAATGCAAACTCTGCAATTTTTCGGGGATACTGACCGTAATGATAGAGAAAAGAAAACAGGGAAAGGCGGGAAAGAGAATGGGGATCTCACACGAATATCATTCCACCCACGGCCGGAGACGGCGCAGCAAGGCGGGCACCGGCCTGCGGCTGGCGGGGGTCATTGCAGCGATCCTGCTGCTGTCGCTGGCTGTCACGGCCATTCTGGAAAACGGCGAAAGGCAGAGCGATGAGGCCCAGCAGGCGTCCTCTGCCGGGACCGCCGCCAACATCCTGGCCCCGCTGCCCATGCAGGGCAGTGCGGCGGATAGCGGCAGCACAGACGGGGCGGAGAGCGATGCTCCGGAGGGGGCGACGGCGGTCACGCTGGAACAGTTCGGCCCGACCCGGCAGGAAGCGGGTAGCACTACCGTCAAGGCCTATGACAGCAGTGTCATCCGTCAGCCCGGCTGCGGGCAGGTGAACCTGAGCTATTTCTCGGATGCGGCTTTCCTGGGTGACAGCCTGACGGTGGGCTTTTCCGATTACAGCATCGATCTGGGCGGCGCCTTGATCTGCGGCTATACCGGCGTTGGCCCCGATGCCATCGTCAACCGCAGCTCAGTCAAGAGCAGTGTGCGCGGACAGGAAGTGGCGCTGGACGTGCTGGAAGCCGCTCAGCCCAAGAAGCTGTATCTTCTGCTGGGCACCAATACCCTGACCACCCTGGGCGCGGCAGACCGCTTCCTGGCCTATTACGGCCAGATGCTGGACCAGCTGAAACAGCTTCTGCCGGACTGCGTGATCTATGTTCAGTCCATCCCGCCAGTGCGCCCGGAGGCCGCCGCTGAAAAGCCGGGCCTTGCATCGGACGTGATCCGCGGGGTCAACGAGCAGCTTGCCCAGATGGCCGCCCAGAAGGGCTGCGTGTATCTGGACCTGTGGGAAGTCTTCGCCGACGGCGAGGGCAACCTGAAAGAGATGCTGGCGGCTCCGGACGGAGTCCATTTCTCGGCGGGCAACGGCTACGGCACATGGGTCACCTACCTGCGCAGCCACGCAAAGTATTCCGCCTCCAATCCGTGGACGGTCGGCAGCGCCTACGCACAGTAAGGATCATAAAAGAAGGGGCTGTCGCATGTGCAACAGCCCCTTTTTTGCTGCTCTGTTTTCAGGCAAACAAAAAATCCCCTCCGGATTTTCCAGAGGGGATCCATTGCTTTACAGGGGGAACAGGCTTACTTCAGCTTGCTCTTGGCCTTCATGCGCTGCTCGTGGTTGAGGATCTGCTTGCGGATGCGCAGGTTCTCAGGGGTGACCTCCAGCAGCTCGTCCTGTGCCAGGAACTCCAGGCAGCCTTCCAGGCTCAGCTTGCTGATGGGGATGAGGCGCAGAGCGTCATCGGAGCCGGAAGCGCGGGTGTTGGTCAGATGCTTGGTCTTGCAGACGTTGACATCCACATCCTCGCCGGAAGCAGTGTAGCCGATGACCATGCCCTCGTAGACCTTCTCGCCGGGGCCGACCAGCAGCGTACCGCGCTGCTGGGCGTTGAACAGGCCATAGGTGACGGCGTCGCCGGTCTCAAAGCTGACCAGAGAGCCGGTGGAACGGTTGGTGATCATGCCGGCCCAGACATCGTAGCCGTCGAAGATCTGGTTGATGACGCCCTCGCCGTGGGTATCGGTCAGGAACTGGTTGCGGTAGCCGAACAGGCCGCGGCTGGGCATCCGGAACTCCAGACGGACACGGTCGGTGCCCAGGGACTCCATCTGCTGCAGGATGGCCTTGCGCTGGCCCAGGCCGGTCATCACGGCACCCTGATACTGGGTGGGAACGTCAATGACCACGTGTTCCATGGGCTCGTAGGTCTTGCCATCGATGACCTTGGTCAGAACGTGCGGGGGAGAGACCTGCAGCTCATAGCCTTCACGGCGCATGGTCTCGATCAGGATAGACAGGTGCATCTCGCCGCGGCCCATGACCCGGAAGGAATCGGTGGTGGCGGAGTCCTCCACCTTCAGAGCCACGTCCTTCAGCAGTTCCTTCTGCAGACGGTCGCGGATCTGGCGGCTGGTGACATACTTGCCCTCACGGCCGGCCAGGGGGCTGTCGTTGACGGAGAAGGTCATCTCCACGGTGGGATCATTGATCTTCACGAAGGGCAGGGGCTCCACACAGGCGGGGCTGCACAGGGTGTTGCCGATGGTCACATCGGGCAGACCGGAGAAGGCCACGATGTCGCCTGCGGTGATGTTGTCGCAGGGCTGACGGCCGTTGGCCTGGAAATCGTACAGCTTGGTCAGGCGGCCGCGCATCTTCAGATCGGGGTTATGCCAGTCGCAGACCTGCACTTCCTCGCCGATCTTGGCGACGCCGTTCTGGATGCGGCCGATGCCGATGCGGCCCACGAACTCGTTGTAGTCCACGGAGGAGACCAGCATCTGGAAAGGAGCATCGGGGTCGCCCTCAGGGGGACGGATGGTGCTCAGCAGGGTGTCGAACAGGGGAACCAGATCAGTGCCGGGGACATCCGGGTCCAGGCTTGCGGTGCCCTGACGGCCGCAGCAGAACAGGATGGGGCAGTCCAGCTGCTCATCGGTGGCGCCCAGATCCATCAGCAGGTACAGGACCTCGTCGATGACTTCCTTGATGCGGGCATCGGGACGGTCGATCTTGTTGATGGCGACCACCAGGCTCAGGTTCTGCTGAAGAGCCTTCTGCAGAACGAAACGGGTCTGGGGCATGCAGCCCTCGGCAGCATCCACCAGCAGCAGAACGCCGTTGACCATCTTCAGTACGCGCTCGACCTCGCCGCCGAAGTCGGCATGGCCCGGGGTGTCGACGATGTTGATCTTGACGCCCTTGTAGGTGCAGGAGCAGTTCTTGGCCAGGATGGTGATGCCGCGCTCACGCTCGATATCGCCGCTGTCCATCACGCGCTCGGCCACGACCTGATTGTCGCGGAAAGCACCGCTCTGACGCAGCATGGCGTCCACAAGCGTGGTCTTGCCGTGGTCAACGTGAGCGATAATGGCAACGTTGCGCAAATCGTTACGAACCATAAATAACAACCTCTCTATTTTGAATCTCAGGTAGAAGTTACGTCATACGAATTAAGTTTATCGCAGCAGGGGGTGGTTTGTCAAGATTGTATAAAAATTTTTTCAAAATTTCGGCGGTTTGTCCGATAGATGTTCACAGGATTTGGGCAGAAGAAAACCGGCACTTGTGCTATACTGAAGATGAAATCGGAACCGGGAGGTGGACCTATGAAAATCACATTTCTGGGCGCGAACCATGAGGTCACCGGCAGCTGTACGCTGCTGGAAGCGGCCGGACAGCGCTACCTGATCGACTGCGGGATGGAGCAGGGCAAGGACGTCTACGAGAACCAGCCCATCCCGGTGGCACCGGGGGAGATCGACGGTGTGCTGGTCACCCACGCACACATCGACCACACCGGTCTGCTGCCCCTGCTGGTACGCAACGGATTCCGGGGCAGGATCTATGCCACAAAGCCCACGACCGAGCTGTGCAGCATCATGCTGCGGGATTCTGCCCACATTCAGGAGTTTGAGGCCGAGTGGAAGAACCGCAAGGGCAAGCGCTCCGGTGCCGAGCCGGTGGAACCCATGTATACCGTGCAGGATGCCGAGGCAGCCATGGAGCTGTTCCGCGGTGTTGATTACAACACCCGGGTAGAACTGGCCCCCGGCCTTGTTATCCGGTTCGTGGATGTGGGCCACCTGCTGGGCTCGTCCAGCATCGAGATCTGGGTGACCGAGAACGGCACCACCACCAAGCTGGTGTTCAGCGGCGATATCGGCAACCAGCATCAGCCCATCATCAAGGACCCGACCTACATCCAGGATGCGAATTACGTCTTTATGGAGTCCACCTACGGCGACCGCACCCACGGCCCGCGGCCGGACTATGTGGGCGAACTGACGAAGATCCTGCAGCGCACCTTTGACCGGGGCGGCAATGTGGTCATCCCCAGCTTTGCGGTGGGCCGCACCCAGGAGCTGCTCTATTTCATCCGGGAAATCAAGGAAAAAGGTCTCGTCACCGGCCACGGGAATTTCCCCGTCTACATCGACAGCCCCCTTGCCATCGAGGCGACCCGCATTTTCAAGGATACCACCCCCGACTGCTTCGATGAGGAGACCCGCGCCCTTCTGGCGCAGGGCATCGATCCCATCCAGTTCCCGGGGCTGCGGGTCAGCGTGACCAGCGATGAATCCCGGATGATCAACGCCGACCGGGTGCCCAAGGTCATCATCTCGGCCAGCGGCATGTGCGAGGCAGGCCGCATCCGCCACCACCTGAAGCACAACCTGTGGCGGCCGGAATGTACGGTTCTGTTTGTCGGTTATCAGGCCGTCGGAACGCTGGGCCGCACCCTGATCGAAGGTGCCGCCAATGTGAAGCTCTTCGGCGAGACCATCGAGGTGCAGGCAGAGATCTGCCAGCTCACCGGTCTTTCGGGTCACGCCGACCGGGACGGCCTGCTGGCCTGGGTAAATGCCTTTAGCCCGAAACCCAAGCGGGTGTTCATCATCCACGGAGAGGACGAGGTGGAGAACATCTTCGCCCAGACCCTGACCGAAGAAGGCTTCACGGCCACGGCACCGTACAACGGCGAGCAGTGGGCCATCGGTGCAGAGGGCGCTGTCTGCCTGCAGGAGGGCAGCCGTGTCCGCATCGAACATAAGCCCAGCGAGACCGCTTCCCGTGCTGCCACCGTATTCCAGCGGCTGGTCAGCGCCGGCAAGCGTCTGCTCCGGGTCATCGAGCACAACGAGGGCGGTGCCAACAAGGATCTGGCAAAGTTTGCCGACCAGATCAACGCCCTGTGCGACAAGTGGGACCGCTGAGACCTGCCCTGCCGCCTGCGGACGGAACCCTCTTCAAAAGATCACGATCAGGACAAAAGAACCCCCGGTGGATCGCCGCATCGCAGCGAACCATCGGGGGTTCTTCGTTGGCAAAAGCTTCCTTTTCCCATTTGAGGGAAGTGTAATCATACAGGAACCGGTCATTGCTGTTCCAGAAGATGAATTTGTTCAGTGTTTTTCCGTGGATAGGATGCCCATCGACATCGAGATTTTTGGAATCATTGGAGACACGCAGATTTTCCAAAAAACGCAGCATGTCCCGTGCGCAGAACGATTTACGGAAATGATCGGGATCTGCCCATGAGCGATATTCTTCTTTCGTCAGGAATGCATAGGGCTTATCACTTTGGGAGTCCATCAGGACGCAAAAGTCGTGAAATCGATAGTATCCGCGGCTGATCAGCTTTTTGTTGATGATCATGCGGTGGAGCGGAATCACTCCGTAAAGATTGGAAAATGCTGCGAAATAGCGGTGCAGCAGGGAAGAAATCCGACTGCCGGAGTCCGTAGCAATGTCGATCCGTCCACGCGTGGTCTCGGCAGGCTGAATATATTTCTTTTGAAGCGTCCGCGCGGAGACGGGTTTCGGCAGTGGTTTGGAGGGCATATCAAATCTCCATGAATAAGCTGATGTATAGAAAGTGTCGGAAGAATGACTTGTGGGGCATTGAACAATTATTTTGTTTTGGACAAACGGATGACCGCTTCAAAGAGCTGTTTTTTGTCTGTTCTCTGTTCCAGATACTTGATGGAATCCAGATAATCCTGTTCCACATCACTGAGGGTTCTGGTTTTGTACTTCCGGTATTCGATGGTGGCTTTGTCCGCCGCTTGCTTGTGGGTCACGCTACCATTGCCGACAAGCAGCTGTTCACCGCTCATCGTCCAACGCAAAGCCCTTGCGCATATATTCTTTCAGAATGCCCGTTGCCCAGATGCGGAACTGTGTGCCACGCTTGGATTTGACCCGGTAGCCAACAGAGATGATGACATCAAGGTTGTAGTAAATCGACCTGAGATGATAATAGAATTTTTGGGGTTTTCGTCAAGGCGATTTATTTTCGTACCTCGTTCAAATTTATTTGACAACCAGATCCAACACTGCATACCCCATGAACCTTGAGTTCCCGGATTGATTGTCAGCCCTGACATCTTATCCGTATACTCACTTATCTCTTACTCTTGAAGCTCTGATTCTGCTTTTGCCCAAATGTTCCAAAACAGTGGCTGCCCTGTTTCCAAAGGCGAACAGGCACAAATTGTAGGAAAATGTCAAAAGAATAACTCGCGAATCACTGTACAAATTACTCTTCTTTGGACATTGCAATTACACATTCAACGGTTGATTGCGATTCCAAGGGGAATTCTCGAATCTCTTTTCCATTATAGGGAACAGGGAAGGCGAATACAATGTTCCGAATCCAGTTGCCATCCGGCTGTTTTTCCGGGAAAATATCAATGCGCTCGATGAAGGCGCGCAT
>CAKSZU010000021.1 GCA_934526125.1 uncultured Faecalibacterium sp.
GGCTCTCCCTTTGGGAGAGCTGGCACGGCGAAGCCGTGACTGAGAGGGCCTGCTGTTCCCGCAGAGGTTCAATTCGTCCCCTTGAAATAGAGCCCGCGGGTGAAATCGCCCTCGAAGGGGGCGTGGGTGCGGATCATGTCCAGGATCTGCGCTGCCTCGTCCCGGCTTTCCAGCGTGAAGTAGGCCACGCCGTAGTCCACGGTCAGAGCGCCGGGCTTGTCGCCCATGTAAATGGGCACGGGATTATAAATAGTACGCACCCCCATGCCGCAGCGCACCGGGAACTTCTTGGCCTTGCGGTCGGTGAGTGTACCGGTCCTGTCGCAGTGGGCGCAGTCGTGGATGTTCTGCAGCGGGCAGGCCCGGGTGACCATCAGGGGCATGTGGCCGTAGACCAGCACACCGGTGGGCACGGGCCTGCCGTCCCGGGCGGGGGCAATGGCGCTGATGTCGCTGTCCTTCACCTCGGGCAGGATCAGCACACTGTCCAGCCCCTGTTCGGCGTAGAACTGCGCCGCCATCTGGTTGGTCACGTTCAGCCCGAAACCGCCGGTCATGGGCAGGCCCCGGCAGAGCCGCAGGTGAGCGATGTTGCTGACCTCGTACCCCGCAAAGCCCGCGTCCTGGGTGGCCGCGATGCGGCGGGCAGTGTCCTCTTCCAGGGCACCGAACATGACCCGGGGCAGTTCCAGCAGGGTCTTTGCCCGCCACTCCCGGGGGACCCGGTCGGCCTGGGCGATGGGCAGGATGAGATACTCCACCCCGGAAAGAGCCTGCTCCGGCACCTGATCCCAGCGCTCGAACCGGGCGCGGAGGGTGCGGCGGGGCGGCAGGGTGCGCTGGGGCAGAGGCGGCAGTTCCGTCTCCTGCACCGGCCAGGGGCGCAGGATCTCCCGCTTCTTCAGCAGGGCATCCAGCGCCTCCCGGCGCAGCTCGTTGACGGCGCTGCCCGGCACGAACCAGGGGCCGCCGTCCATCTCCACGTCGATCTTCTCCGCCGCAAAGGGAGTGCCGCCGGTCTTGGACAGGCTCCGCTTCAGGCTCTCGGCGGGGTCATTGCGGGCGGGCTGGGGCTCGGCATCGCCGTAGGCAAAGGCCCGGTTCCCCTCCCCATCGGTAACGGTCAGCTTCTCGCCGCCCTCCTCGATCTCCAGTTTCATCTCCACCGGCACCCGGCTGCGCTCGCGGCGGTAGAGTTCCCGCAGGGCGGGCAGGGTCTTTTTGGTCAGCTCGGCATCGGCCTCGCTGCGGACGCCGAACATGGTGCCGTCAATTTTTCCGTCCAGATACCCGGAGGTGAAGCCGGAGCGGCTGAAGGCGTTCTTCAGCAGGTCGCGGTCGTAGGCACGGCCCTCCCGGCCCGCCAGACAGGCGCTGACGGCAGCGGCCACATACTCCGGCGTCCGCAGACGGCCCTCGATCTTGGCCGATGCCACCCCGATGGCCTGCAGCTTGTCCAGCTTGTCGATGACGGAGTTGTCCTTCAGGGACAGATGATGCAGGCGGCCGGGCTTGCCCTCCGGCAGGGGATCAGCCTCAAAAGGCAGGCGGCAGGGCCCCGCGCAGGAGCCCCGGTTGCCGCTGCGTCCGCCCAGGAAGGCGGACATATAGCACTGGCCGCTGACGCACATGCACAGCGCCCCGTGGACAAAGCACTCGGTCTCGATGCCGCAGTGCTTCGTGATGTGTTCCACCTCGGGCAGGCTCAGCTCCCGGGCCAGCACCACCCGGGTGAAGCCCAGTTCCTTCAGCTCCAGCGCCCCCTGCAGGGTGTGGACGCTCATCTGGGTGGAGCCGTGGCGGGGCAGCTGCGGGGCAATTTTCCCAATGAGCTGCGCCACGGCCAGATCCTGACAGATCACGGCATCTGCGCCGCTTGCCGCCACGGCCCGCACGGCATCCGCCAGGGCGGCCAGCTCGCCGCTGTACACGGTGGTGTTCAGTGCCACGTGGACCTTGACCCCCCGCGCGTGGCAGAACCGGACGGCCTCTTTCAGGCTGTCCGCATCAAAATTTCCGGCCCCTGTCCGGGCATTGAAGCCCGAAAAGCCCAGGTAGACCGCGTCCGCGCCGCTGAACACTGCGGCCCGGAGCATCTCTTCACTGCCCACCGGGGCAAGGATCTCGATCTGTGGCATAGTCCTCCCTCTGTTCCGGCTTCCTGCCGGACACACTCAGTTCTCTTTTTCCTCTTTTTTCGCTTCCTGCACGGCCTTCTGCCGGGCCTGCATCCGGGCCAGCTGCTCCCGCAGGGCATCGTTCTCCCGCCGGAGGGTCTCGTTCTCTGTCCGGATCTTGTCCTCAGCCAGCTTCGCCCGGGCCGCGTCGGCAATGTAGTCCTGGATCTGGCTGCGCATGTTCTCGGCGCTGCCGGTGCTCTTGCGGTACTCGTCCAGATAATCCATGGCGCAGAACACCGCCGCCTTGGTCACCGAAAGATTTTCGTTGGCGTCCAGCAGCTTGCCGATGTCCTCGTCCAGCTTCTTGGCCAGCGAGGTGATATACGTTTCCGAATCCGTTGTTGCGATCGCATAGGGTGCGCCCGCAATGGTCACTCGCACTTTATTAACCATCGTATCCTCACTTTGCGCGCCCGGTTCAGCACTGCGGCCGGAGTTTCCCGGCTCTGAGGGGCTGTTTCCGGGAATTCCAGGCACAAACCCCTCCCGCAGCGAAAACTTTCGCGCGGCTTTTTCGTTCTGAGCGGAGTTTGTTGCCGAGTTTCCACCCCCGGCACACCTGTCTGCCGCCGCCTGCGGCAGCCGCTCAATTCTTATTATAATATAAACAGGCCCGGAGAAAAAGTGGTATTTTTGAATTTTCTGCATATTTGCCAGAAACTGAAGCACAAAAATAGCAGATACGGCAAAAATGGGCGGATTTCCTTGCAATCACGCGCAGAACTGATTATAATATCCTTGTTGTGGTAACCGGGTGAGGGAAGAGGAGAAGAGCCCTGTTACGCATTATTTCAAAAAAGCACAAATGTGTGTGCGGATAGGAGTTCCTTATGACGACAAAAGAATTTGCAAAAATTCTTCAGGACAAGCTGACCAGCGAGTACGGCGTGGATCTGAGCATTGCTTCCAAGCAGCAGATCTACCGTTCCCTCGCTCTGATCTGCCGCCAGATGATGAGTGAGAACCACAAAAAGTTCCAGTCTAAGGCCATCGGCACCGGCACCAAGCAGGTTTATTACCTCTGCATGGAGTTTCTGATGGGCCGCAGCCTGAAGGTGAGCCTGTTCAACCTGGGCCTGGAGGATGTGGCGCAGAAGGTCCTGGCCGATGCGGACATCAGCATCGAGGGCATCTTTGAGGAAGAGCCCGATGCAGGCCTGGGCAACGGCGGTCTGGGCCGTCTGGCTGCCTGCTATCTGGACGGCATGGCCACCACCGGCATCTGCGGCACCGGCTACTCCATCCTGTACGAGTACGGCATCTTCAAGCAGAAGATCGTGGACGGCTGGCAGCAGGAACGCGCCGACAACTGGCTGCCCGGCGGTCAGGTGTGGCTGAAGAGCCACCCGGATCAGGCCATCGAGGTCCGCTTCGACGGCGAGATCCGTGAGAACTGGGACCACGGCTTCCACTATATCCAGCACACCAACTACAACAGCGTCATGGCTGTGCCCTCCGACATGTATGTGCAGGGCTACAACGGCAAGGGCGTTGCCAAGCTGCGCCTGTGGCAGGCCAAGGCTCCGGACTTTGATATGTCCAGCTTCTCTCTGGGCAACTACAACACGGCCATGAGCAAGAACGCCAGCGCCGAGCTGATCTCCAAGGTCCTGTACCCCAACGACAACCACGTCGAGGGCAAGATCCTGCGCCTGCGCCAGCAGTACTTCCTGTCTGCCGCTTCCATCGGCGACATCGTCCAGAACCACCTGTCCACCTACGGCACCCTGGAGAACCTGCCCGACAAGGTGGCCATCCAGCTGAACGATACCCACCCGACCCTGGCTATCCCCGAGATGATGCGCATCCTGCTGGATGAGTGCGGCTTCGAGTGGGACAAGGCTTTCGACATCTGCCAGAAGGTCTTTGCCTACACCAACCACACCGTCATGGCCGAGGCTCTGGAGAAGTGGAACGTGGACATCTTCAGGATGACCCTGCCCCGCATCTACCAGATCGTGGTGGAGATGAACCGCCGCGCCCGCGAGGCGCTGGAGAAGGCTTTCCCCGGCGACGAGGGCAAGATCAACTATATGGCCCTGATCGGCGATAACCAGGTCCGCATGGCCAACATCTGCGCCTACACCGCCAACAGCATCAACGGCGTGTCCAAGCTGCACAGTGAGATCATCAAGGAGAGCGTTTTCCACGACTACTACCTGTTCAAGCCCCAGGCCTTCAAGAACGTGACCAACGGCATCGCTTACCGCCGCTGGCTGCTGGCCTCCAACCCCGAGCTGTGCAAGCTGCTGGACGAGACCATCGGCGACGGCTACAAGCATGACGCCTCCGACCTGTCCAAGCTGAACAAGTACGCTTCCGACAAGACCGTCCTGAAGCGCCTGAACGAGATCAAGCTGGACAACAAGAAGAACTTCGCCGCCTACCTCGAGAAGAGCACCGGCCAGGTCATCGACCCCGAGTCCATCTTCGACTGCCAGGTCAAGCGGATGCACGAGTACAAGCGCCAGCACCTGAACGCCCTGAACATCGCTGCCCAGTACCTGTACCTGAAGGAGAACCCCAACGCCGACTTCATCCCCAAGACCTATATCTTCGGCGCAAAGGCTGCTCCCGGCTACTACATGGCAAAGCAGATGATCCGCATGATCTGCAAGCTGGGCGACCTGATCAACAACGACCCCGCCGTGCGCGACAAGCTGCGCGTGGTCTATCTGGAAGAGTACTGCGTCTCCCTGAGCGAGCACCTGATGCCCGCTGCCGAGGTCTCTGAGCAGATCTCTCTGGCAGGCACCGAGGCTTCCGGTACCGGCAACATGAAGTTCATGCTGAACGGTGCCATCACTCTGGGCACCCTGGACGGCGCAAACGTCGAGATTGCCGACGCCGCCGGCAAGGAGAACGAGCTGATCTTCGGTATGCTGACCCCCGAGGTCAACAACCTGAAGCAGGTGGGCTACCATCCCAACGCCTTCATCATGGGCGACGACGTGGCCAACGCAGCCCTGAACTTCCTGGAGCGCGGCTGGAACGGCGAGAACTTCCACGAAGTCACCGAGAACCTGCGCAGCAGCGACCCCTATATGGTCATGGCCGACTTCAAGGATTACCGCCGTGCCCAGGCCGACCTGCAGCGTCTGTACGCAGACCGCGAGAAGTGGGCCGAGATGAGCCTGAAGAACATCGCCAACAGCGGCATCTTCAGCGCCGACCGTGCTGTCCTGGACTACGCCCGTGATATCTGGCATGCTTCCGCTGTGAAGTAATTTTCACCCCAAAATTGAACCCAAAGCCCCGCGGCATCGCTGCCCGGGGCTTTTTTCGAGAAAGGAAGACCCCATTTGTCTTGTCTGTTCAACAGTTTCGACCCCTATTTCAAACAGCCCTTCGGTGCGGTGCGCGCCGGGCAGACCGTCCGGCTCTCCCTCTGCATCCCGGAAGAGCTGGGCTACGTCGACCCCCATCTTGTCCTGAAGAAGGAGGGAAAATTCGACGTCCCGGTGTACTACCGGATGAATTTTGACGGCCAGACCCCCCGGCAGAACCATTTCTCGGTGGAAGTGCCCCTGAACGACCCGGGCCTGTACTTCTACTACTTCGACCTCTACACCGACTTCCGCCGCATCGTGCGGGGCCCCGACAACTGCGGCGTGATCAGCTGGCAGGACGGCGAGAGCTGGCAGATCACCGTCTATCAGGCCGACTTCGAGACCCCGGAGTCCGTCAAGGGCAAGGTGTTCTACCAGATCTTCCCGGACCGCTTCTGCGAGGGGGTGGAGAACAAGCCCATGCCCTTCCCCGACCGGATCTATCAGGCCGACAAGCACGCCGAGCCCTTCTGGCAGCCCAACGAGGTGGGCGGCCACCTGAACGAGGACTACTTCGGCGGCGACCTCAAGGGCATCCAGATGAAGCTGCCCTACCTCCACGAGATGGGAGTGGATCTCATCTACCTCAACCCCATCTTTGAGGCCCACTCCAACCACCGCTACAACACCGCCGACTACCTCAACGTGGACCCCCTGCTGGGCACCAACGAGGATTTCGAGGAGCTGTGTACCGAGGCAAAGAAGTACGGCATCGGCATCGTGCTGGACGGCGTGTTCAGCCACACCGGTTCCGACAGCCGGTACTTCAACCGGGAGGGCCGCTACGGCGAGGGCGGCGCTTACCGGGACGCCAGCTCCCCCTACCGCCCCTGGTACGATTTTGACCCCAAATACAAGGGCGGCTACCGCAGCTGGTGGGGCTTCGAGACCCTGCCCGAGGTCAACGAGGAGACCCCCTCCTATGTGGAGTTCATCACCGGCGAGGGCGGCGTCATCGACACCTGGCTGCGCCGGGGCGCGGCAGGCTTCCGGCTGGATGTGGCCGACGAGCTGCCGGATGAGTTCATCGAGAAGGTGCGCACCGCCGTCAAGCGGGTCAGCCCCGAAAAGTTCCTGCTGGGCGAAGTGTGGGAGGACGCCACCACCAAGTTCGGCTTCAACCAGCGCCGCACCTACCTGCTGGGCAAGGGGCTGGACAGCGTGATGAACTACCCCTTCAAGAACGCCGTGCTGGATTTCGTCAAGGGCAAGCCCGCTGAGCAGGCCATGAACGAGATCCTGACCATCTGCGAGCACTACCCTGCCCCCGCCCTGGATACGGCCCTGAACTTCCTGTCCACCCACGACACCGAGCGCGCCCTCACCGTCATTGCCGACGAGCCCTCCAACGGCCGGGGCCGGGAGTGGCAGAGCGGCCGCTGCGTCACCGGTGACGCCTACGAGGAGGGCCTGCTGCGGCTGCGGATGGCCTACGCCATCATCTACACCCTGCCGGGCGTACCCTGCCTGTACTACGGCGACGAGATCGCCATGCAGGGCTACCGGGACCCCTTCAACCGGGCCTTCTTCCGGTGGGACGCCCACGAGCAGCGCCTGCGTCCGGTGCTGGCGCAGCTGGCCCAGCTGCGCCACACCTGCGAGGCCTTCCGCACCGGGGCGCTGCGGGTGCTGCGGGCCGAGGACGGCATTTTGCACTACCAGCGGATCGGCCAAGTCGAGACGGCCGAGATCATCGTCAACCGCACCGAGCATATCATCGTGGAGACCCTTGCCAGCGGCAAGAGTACCGAGGTGAACCCCATGGGCTTCACCATCGTGGTGGAGGAGATCGGCCACAATCCCAACCACAGCTACTACGATTATCAGTAAAACCGACCGAGTTTCGTGCGCTGCGCAACACTTCATTCGGAAACCCTTGACCTTCCCCCCGGGGGAACCCCTATAATAGGGCTGTAAGGAGGGAGGAACGATGTCCATCGATCCCATTTTCTGGCTCATTGCAGCCGTCGGTTTTCTGGTGCTGGAGGGGATGACCTTCAGCATGGTCTCCGTCTGGTTCGCGGCGGGCAGTGCGGCGGCACTGTTGTGCTGTCTGTTCACCCCGTCGTTCCGGGTGCAGGCCGTGGTCTTTGTGGCGGTCAGCGCCCTCTGCCTGCTGGCTTTCCGGCCGCTGGCGGAAAAGCTGCGCAAAAAGCCCACCCCCACCAACGGCGACCGCTGTCTCGGCCGGGAGGCCCGGGTCCTGACCCCTGTTTCCGCTGCCGAGACCGGCCGGGTCCGTCTGGACGGCGTGGACTGGAACGCCCGCTGCGCCACCCCCGGCGACACCCTTGCCCCCGGGGACCGCTGCCGGGTCACCGAGATCCACAGCACCCTGCTCATCGTAGAGCCTGTCCTGACCGAATCATCCACCCACTGAAAAAAGGAGCGTCCGTATGCCTGTTATGCTGTTTGTGATCCTTGCGCTGATCTTCGTGATCCTGCTGATCGTCGTCACCAACATCGTTATCGTGCCCCAGTCCATGGTCTATGTCGTGGAGCGGCTGGGCAGCTACTCCGACACCTGGGCCGCCGGCCTGCACGTCAAGATCCCCTTCATTGAGCGGATCGCCAAGAAGGTCAGCCTGAAGGAGCAGGTCGCCGACTTCCCTCCCCAGCCCGTCATCACCCGGGACAACGTCACCATGCAGATCGACACCGTGGTGTTCTTCCAGGTCATGGACGCTAAGCTCTACACCTACGGCGTCAACCAGCCCATCGCGGCCATTGAGAGCCTGTCCGCCACCACCCTGCGCAACATCATCGGTGAGATGGAGCTGGACCACACCCTGACCAGCCGGGATGTCATCAACGGCAAGATCACCGCCATCCTGGACGAAGCCACCGACAAGTGGGGCATCAAGGTCAACCGGGTGGAGGTCAAGAACATCATCCCGCCGCGCGAGATCCAGGAAGCCATGGAGAAGCAGATGAAGGCCGAGCGCGAGAAGCGCGCCGTCATCCTGAAGGCCGACGGTGAGAAGCAGGCCGCCATCACCGCCGCCGAAGGCGAGAAGGAAGCCGCCATCCTCCGGGCCGATGCCGTCAAGCAGCAGCGCATCCTGGAAGCCGAGGGCGAGGCCCAGGCCATCCTGGCGGTGCAGAAGGCCAACGCCGACGCCATCCGCCTGCTGAACGAGGCCATGCCCAACGACAAGGTGCTGGCCCTGCGCAGCCTGGAGGCACTGGCCAAGGTGGCCAACGGCAAGGCCACCAAGATCATCATCCCTTCCGAGCTGCAGAATCTGGGCGGCGTGGTCCCCAGCATCAAGGAGCTGCTCACCGACCCCAAAGAGGAGTAACCCATGATCTATGATACTTTGAACAACCTTCCCAACTATCTGGGCCTGTGCGACAGCCTGGACAGCGTCATTGAGTTCATCATGGCCCGGGACATCAACAATCTGCCTGCCGGGCGCACCCGCATCGACGGCGAAAAGGCGGTGGTCACCGTCAGCACCGTCACCCCGCAGTCCGGCGAGAAGGTCCCCTTCGTCCGCCACGATGCCCACCTGACCCTTGAGACCGACCTCGAGGGCAGCGAGCTGTTCGAGGTCTCGCTGGGCGAGTTCAGCCCTACGAAGCCCACCGACGAAGCCGCCGACCTCACCGTGGGCACCGCCGGCACCAGCATCGCCGGGATGCTCTGCGAGGGCCGCTTCGCCCTCTACCTCGCCGGGGAGCCCTATAAGTCCGGCCTGAAAGCCCAGGGCTGCGGCAAGCTGAAAAAGGCCGTGTTCCGCATGGAGCTGGACGCCGATGAGGAAGAGACGGAAGAATAAAGCGCTTCTCTTTTGTACAGAATTATGCTATAATTATGTATATAAAGGAGGTTGTATTATGCCGCAGATCAAACCGATTACTGACCTTCGCAATACAAACGAGATTTCAGAGCTTTGCCATGCCCGGAAAGAACCGATCTTTATTACCAAAAATGGTTACGGCGATATGGTTGTTATGAGTATGGAAACTTACGATTCTCTGATGGAAACTGCTGCCATTGATGCTGCTATTTCTCAGGCTGAAGCCGAGTTTGCACAGGATGGTGTTCTCTACGACGCCCACGAAACACTTTCTGCATTGAGGAAAAAGCATTTTGGAACAGTACAATGTTAAATTGCATCGTCGGGCGGTGCAGGATCTTGATGGAATCTATACCTACATTGCCCAAACTCTGATGGAACCAGAAACCGCCCTGAAACTCATCGACCGGTTGGAGGATGCTATTTTTTCTTTAGAAACATTACCTTATCGCTGCCCGGAGCGGCGAACTGGCTCATACGTCTGTCGTGGCTACCGGCAGCTTCTGATTGAAAATTACACCATCATATTCCAGATTGATGAGGCCAGGCGACAGGTTCTTGTCGTGACGGTACGATACTCTTCAAGAGCGTAAAAACAGAACTCCACGCAGCGTAGGTTGCGTGGAGTTTTTTGGTGTGATATGCTGTGTGCATCGAAACGAGCATCGCACACAAAGGAGGAACTCATGAACACTTATGTCACCGGAAGCACCATCCGGCAGCTGCGGGAAAGCCGAAGCATGACACAGGCAGAGCTGGCCGGTCAGCTTTCCGTCAGCGCCAAGACCGTCTCCAAGTGGGAGACCGCCAAGGGCCTGCCGGATATCTCCCTGCTGGAGCCGCTGGCCGCCGCCCTGGGCGTCAGTGTGCTGGAGCTGATGCAGGGCGAGCCGGTGGTCAACCGGAACCGCGCCGCCAACCTGCTGCGCTCCAAACTGTACATCTGCCCGGTCTGCGGCAATGTGCTCCATGCCACCGGACAGGCCGTGGTGAGCTGCTGCGGCATCACCCTGCCCCCGCTGGACATCACCGACGCCGAGGACGCCGACGAGCACCACCAGCTGACTGTGGAGCGGGTGGAGGACGAGCTGTTCGTCACCATCCACCACCCCATGACCAAGGACCACTATATCTCCTTCATCGCCTACCTGACCGGCGACAAACTGCAGCTGGTCAAGCTGTACCCCGAGGGTGACGCCGCCGCGCGGTTCCCCATGCAGGGGGCCGGGGTCCTCTGCTTCTACTGCAACCGCCACGGCCTGATGAAAGCGCCGGATTTCCGCACCGCCACCCGCCGCACCCCGCCCCGGAAGATCCATCTCCGGGAGCCGGAGGAAAGCGACCGGGAGCAGGTCATGGCCTACCGGGAGGAGTTCCTGGCCATCGGCTCCCGGATGGACGGCACCTCAGCGCTGGACAAATACCCGGATTTCGACGCCTGGCTGACCAATATCCTGAACCTGAAGGACCCTGCCACCACCCCCGCCGGGCTGGTCCCCGCCACCCAGTATCTGGCGCTGGACGAGAACGAGCATCTGGTGGGCATGACCAACCTGCGCCACCGTCTCAACGACTATCTGCTGACCTACGGCGGCCACATCGGCTACAGCGTCCGCCCCTCGGAGCGGCAGAATGGCTACGCCACCCGGATGCTTCAGCTGACGCTGGAACACGCCCGGGAAAAGGGCATCGAAAAGGTCCTCGTCTGCTGCGACCGCTACAACGTCGCCTCCGCCAAGACCATCCGCGCCAACGGCGGCGTCCTGGAAGATGAACGCTTCGACTCCGCCGACGGGACGCTGACGCAGCGGTATTGGATCAAAAATCCGTAACGGCCTACGGGGGCACTCCTCTGTCTAACCTCTCAGACGGGCCTGCCCCCGCAGATGCGTTGGCTCTCCCTTTGGGAGAGCTGTCACGGCTTCGCCGTGACTGAGAGGGTATGCCGCTTCCCGAGAGTATCCCACACAAAAAGCCCCGGCATCCGCCGGGGCTTTTCTGCGCACATTCGTATATTTGTTGTTTCAGCCGAGATGGAACATATCGATCAGCACCACGGCGGCGAGGCCGTAGTAGACCACCACAGCCACCAGATCGTTGATGGTGGTGATCAGCGGGCCGGATGCCACGGCGGGGTCGATGTGGATCTTGTGGAACAGCATGGGGATCACAGTGCCCACCAGACTGGAAATGACCATGGCCACGATGAGGGCGATGCCCACGCAGCCCGACAGCAGGAAGGCTTCGCCCCAGGCATAGGCCTTGAAGAAGTGGATGTAGCACCCCAGGAAGCCCAGAGCCATCACGGCCAGGAGGGCACCGTTCATCAGGCCCACCCGCATTTCCTTCCAGAGCAGCTGCAGCTTCTTGGCGGTGGTCAGGTTCTCGTCCACCAACACCCGGATGGTAACGGCCAGCGACTGGGTGCCCACATTGCCCGCCATGTCCAACACCATGGACTGGAAGCAGATGACGATGGGCAGCACGGCCACCACCGACTCAAAGGCACCTACCACCGAGGACACCAGCATCCCCAGGAACAGCAGGGCGATCAGCCAGGGCAGGCGCTTTTTCACGCTCTCGAATACGCCCTCGTTCAGGTCCTCCTCGCTGGTCAGACCGCCGAGTTTTGCGTAGTCATCGCCCATCTCGTTGTCCACCAGTTCGACCACGTCGGCGGAGGTGATGATGCCCAGCAGCTTCCCGTCCTCGTTCAGCACCGGCAGCGAGCGTTCGGCGTAGTCCACGATGCGGTCGATGCAGTCGCTGATCTTCTCATGGTCGGTGACGTAGGGGTAGGACCGGGCGATCAGCTTTTCCAGACTGTCCTCCGCCCGGGCCACGATGAGGTCCTTCAGGTCGATGGCCCCGTAGAAATGCTCCTTCTCGTCCACCACATACAGCGTGGAGATGTTGTCGTTCTCCCCGGCCTGCTTCACCAGCTCGCTCATGGCCTGCCGGATGGTCATGTCCTTCCGGATGCAGATGTAGTTGGTGGTCATGCAGCTGCCGATCTCGTCCTCGCTGTAGGAGAGCAGCATCTTCACGTCCTCGGCCGAATCCTGATCCATCTGCCCCACGATCCGGGCCTTGTCGGCTTCTTCCAGATCGTCCAGAGCGTCCACGGCATCGTCCGAGTCCATGTGGGAAACCACCTGGGCCGCCCGTTCCGGGGGCAGTTCTTTCAGGTAGGGCTCCGCGTCATCCAGATAGGAAAAGATCTCGGCCACGGTCTCCACGCCCAGCGCCTGGTACAGCTTCTGCCGCTCGTCGGGGGTCAGGGCCGTCAGGGCATCGGCCAGGTCGTTTTCATGGTAATCCGAAAGCTTTTCGGCCAGCTCCGCCTGGGGCAGGCCGCTGTGGATGATCTCCAGAATTTCCTGTACATAATTCTTCTGCTGCATCTTGTGTCTCCTCCGTATCCCGTTTCCGGGCATAAAAATACACCGCATCGGTCTTTCGGCGACTCCTGCGGTGTATCATGGACAGCATGCAGTTCAGGATGCGGCAGACTCGTCTGCTCTGCCCGCATCGCAGGAGAAGCGTTGTTTAGGGTGATCCGTATGGTCACTGGACATGGAAACGAACTCCTCCTTGCAGATGATTGCTTTTTCAGCCTCGTTATGATACTACGCTCCGGCTGATTTTTCAACCCCTTTTACAAATTTTTTACTGACTTTTTGTCAGGATGCACCAATCATTTCCGGTATTTGCCGTACCATGCCGCCGACAGCCGCCACGACAGGGCATACAGCACCAGCAATGCCAGCATGAGTACGCCCACGATGACCCCCGGCGCGTATCCGGACATTCCCGCCGGGAACTCCTCCAGCAATGCGGAACCGCCGCCCGCCAGGAGCCCGCCCAGCACGAAGGTCAGGAAATACATCATCCTGGCTTTCTCCACCCCGAAGCGGTACATCATCGGGAGAATCAGGGCGTTCGTCAGCAGGACGGTGCAGGGCCCGCCGCACAGCATCATCACGAGCTGCTGTTCCAGCGCCGCACCGTTCAGAACACGCACCAGCGCGAACACCGCACCCAACAGAACGGACATTGCCGCACAGCCCAGCCCGACGAGATATTTTTCCGCCACCAGTGTTTTCCGGCTCACCGGCAGGGTCAGGCCGTACTCCGTCCAGCCGCTGGCCTGATCATACGAGAGCAGCGAAATGGGCAGGATGCCCAGAAAGATGGCAGTATAGCTGAGGGGGAACACCGCCGAGTCCGACGCGCTCATCCCCCAGATGACCAGCACCGCCAGAACGGTCAGATACATCGTTTTCATATAGCCCAGGACCTGATACCAGTCCTTCCGCAGCAAGCCTTTCATGCGTTCTTCTCCCCTTTCACCATCATCACGAACAGTTCTTCGATGCTCACCGGCGTCAGGGCGCTGCCCGCGGGGACATCCTCCCGCCGGACCAGCGCCTCGGCCCCATAGGGTGTGACCCGTCGGCTGACCACGGCCGCCGGGGCCAGCTCTTCCAGCTGACTTTCCGTGCCGTGCCAGAGGGCGTATTCCTCCCGCAAGGCGTCCTTGTCCTCGCAGAGCAGGAGCCTGCCCCTGTGCAGGAAGGCGATGGTATCGCAGAGCTTTTCCAGATCGCTGACGATGTGGGAAGAGATGAGGATGGCGTGATCTTCCTCCCGGACAAAATCCAGCAGCAGGTCAATCAGTTCATCCCGGATCACCGGGTCCAGCCCGCTGGTGGCCTCATCCAGAAGCAGCAGCTTCGGGTGGTGGGACAGCGCCACAGCCAGCAGGAGCTTCATCTTCATGCCGGTAGAGTACTCCCGGAACTTTTTCTTCTCCGGCAGCTCAAAGCGCCTGCAGTAGTCCGCATAGGATGCCGCATCCCAGTTCTGGTAGATGCCCGCCATCACCCGGCCGGTCTGGGGCGCGGTCATGCAGCCGGGGATGCCCTCCCCGCTCAGCACCACGCCGATCTCCTCCTTGGCGCAGGTCAGCTCTTTCCCGTTCTCCCGGCCCAGCACCCGGACACTGCCTTCGTCCCGCTCCAGGATGCCCAGGATCAGCCGGAGGGTCGTGCTTTTCCCGGCCCCGTTCTCGCCGATCAGCCCGCAGACCGTGCCGCCGGGCAGGGTCAGGTCCAGGGGCCCCAGGGTGAAATCCGGGTAAGATTTCTTCAGTCCGTGCAGTTCCAGTGCGTTCATGGTTCATTCCTCCCACAACAGTTCCAGCATTTCCGTCAGGTCCTGCCTGCTCAATCCACAGGGAGCCGCCAGCCGGACGGCCTCAGTCAGGTGCGACTCGATCTTTTTCAGGTTTTCTTCCCGGAGCAGCTCGGTGTTCTTTGCCGCCACAAAGAAGCCCTTGGCCGGGACGGCATACAGCAGCCCCTCCTGTTCCAGCTCATCGTAGGCCCGTTTGGTGGTGATGACACTGATCCGCAGATCCCGTGCCAGCCCCCGGATAGAAGGCAGCGCCTCGTCCGGCTGCAGCTCCCCGCTCAGGATCTGGTTCCGGATCTGGGTGTAAAGCTGCTCGTAGATTGGTGCCCCGCTCCGGTTGTCGATGAAAAGGTTCATCGTGTTTCCCTCCGTTTCGTCTGTATATGTACAGTATATACAGTAGACACAGAGTTGTCAAGAGGCAACTGCAAAAAAGCAGCCGCTCCCAACGGGAACGGCTGCTTTTGGTTTTTCTTATGCAGTTCCTGCGAACGGCTCAGTAGGCCACGCCCCAGTAGACCATGGCCTTGGCGGGCTTGCCGCAGCAGGGGCAGACATCGCTGATGTGTTCCTGCTCGAAGGGCATGCAGCGGCTGGACAGGCCAGCCTCTTCCTTCATCTTCATCTCGCAGGCCAGATCGCCGCACCACATGGTCTTGATGTAGCCGGTGTTGTTCTTCACCAGCTCCTTGACCTCGTCCATGGTGGTGGCAGACCAGGTGCGCTTCTCGCGGTTCTCAAGGGCGCGCTGGTACAGGTCCTTGCGCAGGGCCTCCAGCTGGGCGGGGATGGCAGTCTCCAGCTCGTCCAGAGAGACGAACACCTTCTCGCGGGTGTCGCGGCGGACCAGAACGCACTGGTTCTTCTCCAGATCCTTGGGGCCGATCTCCAGACGCAGGGGCACGCCCTTCATCTCCCACTGGGAGAACTTCCAGCCGGGGGCGTTGTCGCTGTCATCCAGCTTGACGCGGGCATACTTGCTGATCTTCTCGGCCAGCTCGGCAGCCTTCTCGCTGACGCCGGGCTTGTGGGCGGCGATGGGCACCACAACGACCTGGATGGGAGCCACAGCCGGGGGCAGGATCAGACCGTCGTCGTCGCCGTGGGTCATGATGATGGCACCCACCAGACGGGTGGACACGCCCCAGCTGGTCTGGAACGGATGATGCAGCTGGTTGTCGCGGCCGGTGAAGGTCACGTCGTAAGCCTTGCTGAACTTATCGCCGAAGTAGTGGCTGGTGCCGCTCTGCAGGGCCTTGCCGTCCTTCATCATGGCCTCAATGGTGTAGGTGGCCTCGGCACCGGCAAACTTCTCCTTGTCGGTCTTGCGGCCCTTGACAACAGGGATCGCCAGATCGTCCTCGCAGACAGAGGCGTAGCAGTTCAGCTGCTGCTGGGTCTCGGCCTCAGCCTCGGCGGCAGTCTCGTGGATGGTGTGGCCTTCCTGCCACCAGAACTCACGGCTGCGCAGGAAGGGACGGGTGGTCTTTTCCCAGCGGACGACGCTGCACCACTGGTTGTACTTCATGGGCAGCTCGCGGTAGCTGTGCAGCACGCGGGACCAGTGGTCGCAGAACATGGTCTCGCTGGTGGGGCGGACGGCCAGCCGCTCTTCCAGCTTATCGGAGCCGCCCATGGTGACCCATGCCACCTCGGGGGCAAAGCCGTTGACCAGCTCGCCTTCCTTCTGCAGCAGGCTCTCGGGGATCAGCACGGGCATGGCCACGTTCTCGTGGCCGGTGGCCTTGAACCGGGTGTCCAGATCCTTCTGGATCAGCTCCCAGATGGCCTGACCGTAGGGGCGCAGGATGATGAAGCCCTTGACGCTGGAGTACTCCACCAGTTCTGCCTTGACGCAGATATCGGTGTACCACTGTGCAAAGTTTTCTTCCTGGCTGGTGATCGCCTGCACAAGCTTCTTGTTGTCTTTTGCCATTTTGTTATATCCTCCCAAGCCGTGCGCCAAACGTCCCCCGCAAAAGGGCCGTTCCGCACGAACTCATATTAAAAGCCCCGCCGCCGTGCCGCCGTGTGCGGCAGAGCCCTGCGGGGCCTTTTGCATGATCCGGGATCAGCCCTTGTGGCTGTCCACAAAGTCCACCACGTCGCCCACGGTGCGCAGATTCTCGATGGCGTCATCCGGCACCTCGATGCCAAACTCATCCTCCAGGGTCATGACCATGTCCACGATGTCCAGGCTGTCTGCCTCGAAATCGCTCATGATATCGCTGTCCATCGTGATCTTTGCAGGGTCGACGTCCAGCTGTTCTGCCAGCAGTGCGCGGATCTTTTCAAAAGTATCCATTGTCGCGGTCTCCTTTTGTCATTGAATCTTTCTTCTCTGTCCGTGCAGCCCGGGACCGGCCCGCACAGTACTCTCTATTTTTTATATCCCATAGGCCGTTTCTTGTCAAGCCCTGTTTTACATTCCGCCCCGTCCCAAAGAGAAAAAAGCGTTAAAAATTGCCCAAAGCCTTCTTTTCCGCTTGACAGAAGCCCGTTTGCTTCTTATGATTATAGAAGGGCAGTTTTTCAAAACGAACCAATCGAGGTAACATCATGAAACTGACATTTACCAAAATGCAGGGCTGCGCCAACGACTACATCTACCTGGACTGCCGCGCGTCCGGTGTCCCGGCGGACATCTCCGCCCTGGCGCAGAAGCTTTCGGCCCGGCACTTTTCGGTGGGAGCCGACGGCATCATCTGCGTCTGCGCCCCGGTGACCCCCGGGGCCGACGGCCGGATGCGGATGTTCAACGCCGACGGCAGCGAGGGGCGGATGTGCGGCAACGGCATCCGGTGCGTGGCCCAGTGGCTGCGCACCCATGCGCCGGAGTGCGCTGACAAGCCCCTGCTGAAACTCGACACCCAGAGCGGCTTGAAGACCCTGCGGTATCAGGGGGACGGCCGCTGGCAGGTGGAGATGGGCGCTTACAGCACCCTGCCCGCCGACCTGCCCGCCGTGAACATGGGCACCGACCCGCTGGTGGGCCGGACCCTGACCGTAAACGGGACGGACTGGACCGTGACCTGCATCAACGTGGGCAACCCCCACTGCGTCACCGTGGTCGGGGATGTGGACAGCCTGAAGCTGGAAGAAGTGGGCCCGGCCTTTGAGCATCACCCCAACTTCCCCGAGCAGGTGAACACCGAGTTCGTGGAGGTGACCGACCCCACCCACCTGAAGATGCGGGTATGGGAGCGGGGCAGCGGCGAGACCTGGGCCTGCGGCACCGGTGCCTGCGCCACGGCGGCGGCCCTGACCGAACTGGGCATCTGCCCCCGGGGCGAGGACATCCACATTGCCCTGCGGGGCGGCGAGCTGGTCATCCGGCTGCTGCCCGGGGACCAGCTGCTCATGACCGGCCCCACCGAGACCGTTTATGAGGGCGTTATAGAAGTCTGACAAGAGAGGGAAAGAACTATGAAAATGAATCATCATTACAGCGAACTGAAGGCCAGCTACCTGTTCGTGGACATCAACCACAAGGTCGCCGCCTATCAGGAAGCACACCCCGAGAAGGAGATCATCCGGATGGGCATCGGCGACGTGACCCAGCCTCTGGCAAAGTGCGTGGTCAAGGCCATGCAGGACGCCGCCGCCGAGATGGGCACCAAAGAGGGCTTCCACGGCTACGGCCCTGAGCAGGGCTATCCGTTCCTGAAGCAGGCCATCCAGGGCTACTACGCTGGCCGCGGCACCCAGCTGGCCGAGGACGAGATCTTCATCTCTGACGGTGCCAAGAGCGATCTGGCCAACGTGCTGGGCCTGTTCGACACCGACAACACCGTGCTGGTGCCGGACCCCGTCTACCCCACCTATGTGGACGACAATGTCACCGACGGCCGCAGGATCATCTACAGCCGCACCCATCAGGAGAACGGCTTTCTGGGCATGCCCGATGACAGCGTGAAGGCTGACATCATCTACATCTGCAGCCCCAACAACCCCACCGGCGCCGCCTACACCCGCGAGCAGCTCAAGGCCTGGGTGGACTATGCCAAGAAGAACGACGCCATCATCCTGTACGATGCCGCCTACGAGTGCTTCATCACCGACAGCGACCTGGCCCGCAGCATCTACGAAGTGGAGGGTGCCCGCGACTGCGCCATTGAGATCTGCTCCTTCTCCAAGATCGCAGGCTTCACCGGCACCCGCTGCGGCTACACCATCGTCCCCCGCGATCTCGAGCGGGAGGGCATGAACCTGAACAAGCTGTGGCTCCGCCGCCAGACCACCAAGTTCAACGGTGTGCCCTATGTCGTGCAGCGGGCCGCTGCCGCCGTCTTTACCGAGAGCGGCATGGCCGAGATCCAGGCCAACCTGGACTACTACCGCAAGAACGCCAAAGTCCTGGCCGATGCGCTGGACGAGTGCGGCGTGTGGTACTGCGGCGGCAAGAACAGCCCCTACATCTGGCTGCGCTGCCCCGGCAACATGAAGAGCTGGGAGTTCTTTGACTGGCTGCTGGAGAACTGCGGCGTGGTCGGCACTCCGGGCGTGGGCTTCGGCGAATGCGGCGAGGGTTACTTCCGCCTGACCGCCTTCGGCGATGCCGAAAAGACCAAGGTCGCCGCCCAGCGCATCAAGGCCGCCATCCAGGCCCTGTAATCTTTCACAAGCAAAAAGGCGATGCAGTTTTGAACAGCTGCATCGCCTTTTTCTTTTATCGCAATTTTCAAAAATAGTGCCTATCAAAACAGCATATTTGCGATATGCAGTTTGCGGATGTTGCTTGTGCATTAAAAACGCAAACTGCTATATTTCCGGCCCGTCAGCCGGTTGAGCAGCATCACTGCCAGAACAATGATGCCGATGACGAGGATGATGCCGACCATCCCGATCAGCATCACCGGCAGCGTGGTCATCCACGAAGAAAGATGAAGCATGCGATCACCTCCGTTAAGCCATCAGGGTCAGGATCAGGCCGCCTGCAATGACGGACGCGATCTGTCCCGAAACGTTGACGCTGATGGAATACATCAGCAGGAAATTCTGGTTGTCCTCTTCCAGGCCCATCTTGTTGACCACACGGCCGCTCATGGGGAAAGCCGAGATGCCGGCCGCGCCGATCATGGGGTTCAGCTTTTTGCCTTCCGGCAGGAAGAGGTTCAGCAGCTTTGCAAACAATACGCCGCCTGCCGTGTCAAAGACGAAGGCCACCAGACCCAGTGCAAGGATCAGCAGGGTGTCGGGCCGCACGAACTTATCGGCGGTCATCTGCCCGGCAACGGTCAGGCCCAGCACGATGGTGATGAGGTTTGCCAGCACATTCTGAGCGGTCTCGCTCAGCACATTCAGCACCCCGCACTCCCGCAGCAGGTTGCCGAACATCAAAAATCCCACCAGTGCCACACTGGCCGGAGCCACCATACCGGCAATGATCGTGACTACAATGGGAAACAGGATCTTGGTCAGCTGGGAAACACTGCCCTTTTCATAGGACATCCGGATGCGGCGCTCCTTCTGCGTGGTCAGCAGCCGGATCACGGGCGGCTGCACGATGGGCACCAGCGCCATGTAGCTGTAGGCCGCCACCATGATGGCACCGAGGTACTGGGAGTTGAGCGTGTTGGCCACGAAAATGGCGGTGGGGCCGTCTGCCGCACCGATGACAGCGATGGAGGCAGCATCCTGCAGATCAAAGAAGAAGCCCGCCAGAAACAGGGTGAAAAAGATGCCGAACTGGGCCGCCGCGCCAAAGAGCATCAGCCACGGCTTTTCCAGCAGCGGGCCAAAATCGATCATGGCACCGATGCCTATGAAGAGCAGCAGCGGGAACAGCTCGTTGGACATGCCCGCTTCAAACAATGCAGAGACCGGGCCGACCGTATCCCCCTGCGTGATGGCACCCGAGAGAGGCAGGTTGACCAGAATGGCACCAAAGCCCATGGGCAGCAGCAGGCTCGGCTCCATCTTTTTGGCGATGGCAAGGTAGATGAGCAGCGCACCGATGCCCCACATTACCACCATCTGCCAGGTCAGATTCCCAAAATTGGAAAAGAGACTGGCGAATGTGTTCAGAAGATCCATATTTGTTTTTCCTCCTTGTGTTCCGGTACCGGGCAAGAAAAAAGAGACCCTTGCCACAGCACTCTGTCTGTGACAAAAGTCTCAAGCCAACACATGACATCGGGCATTTCTGCCGTGATGACGCTGCCATGCAGCACCCCGCAGGCCCTGCGGGATGCCCTTTACTCCCTTTTATCGTATCTTATTAAATCAGAATGCAGTCCCCTCTGTCAAGGGGTTCCTGCATTTCTTTGCCAAACTTTACTTCAGCGCTCAAACGTTGTGCTGAGGGTGGTCTCCCAGGTCTGGCCGGGGGCAAGGCAGGCGGCAGCGGCGCGCCGGCTCCACTCCTGAGTGTCAGTCTGGGCACCGGGCAGGGAGTGCCACGGCTCAATGCAGACAAAGCGCACAGGCTTTGCCGGGGCCGACCAGATCAGGGTGTAGGGGTAACCCTCCACATTGCAGACGATCCCCTTGCCGGTGTCCTTCTCGTAGATGCCCAGTGTGCGGCTGCGCAGACCGGCCATGCAGAAGCTGTCGTTTTCAAACAGGTCGTCCGTCAGGGGGATGCTCTGCTCGTTCTTCCACTGGTAATAGCACTTGCCGGACAGCAGGCCGTTGGGGCGGGCGTCCAGGATCACCGGGCTCTCGGGCCGGTCGAACCGGAACTCGTAGTCGGTAGTGGTGTGGGCATCGTCAAAGGGAATGCGGAAGGCCGGGTGGTAGCCGATGCCGAACCGCAGCTCTTCGGCGGCATCGGCGGGGTTGGTCACCGCCAGCGTGTGGTGGAGCGTCTTGCCTTCCAGCCGGAAAGTGCTGGTCAGGACAAAATCAAAGGGGAATCGCTCGGCCTTGGTCGCTCCATCTGACCGAAGTTCCAGCCGGATGGTGTCACCCCCGGCGCAGAGCAGGGTGTGTTCCAGATCCCGGGCAAAGCCGTGCTGGCCGCCCTTGTAGGTCTTGCCCTTGTGGGTAAAGGCCCCGCCGGTCAGCTTGCCCGTCCAGGGGAAAAGGATGGGAGCGTGGCGCTTCCAGACAGCCGGGTCGGCCTGCCAGAGCATCTCCTGCCCGGCGGCATTTTTCAGGCTGACTGCTTCGGCACCATGGGTATCCACGGTCAGGGTCAGGAATTCGTTGTGAATGGTTGCCTGCATGATTCATCTCTCCTTTGTATCATGTATCGGTTACCGGTTGACGATGTTCTCGCCGTTTCCGTCCAGCCATGTTTTCAGGTTCCGGGTGGTGATGTCCATCAGGTTCTGCAAAGCCTCCCGGGTCGTCCACGCAATGTGCGGTGTAAGGACGGCATGGGGCTCGGCCCGCAGGGGGCTGTCCTTGGGCAGTGGCTCTGCGGCAAAGGCATCGGCCCCGTAAAAGCCCAGCCGGCCGCTGTGGAGGGCCGCTGCCACGGCCTCCTCATCCACCAGCGCGCCCCGGGCCGTGTTCAGCAGGATGGCCCCGGGCTTCATCTTTGCCAGCGCCCCGGCGTCCACAAGGCCCCGGGTCTTTGGGGTAGCCGGGCAGTGCAGGCTGAGGATGTCGCACTTTTTCAGCAGGGTGTCGTAATCCACGAACTCCACCCCGTCGGCGGAATATTCCGGCCGGACGGTCCGGGTGCAGACCAGCACCTCCATGCCAAAGGCTCTGGCAATGCGGGCTGACTGCCGCCCGATGCTGCCGTAGCCGTAGACGCCGAAGGTCTTGCCGTACAGCTCCATCTGGGGCAGAAGGCCGATCTCCTCCGGCACGTCCAGCTGCCAGCAGCCCTGCTTCACGGCGCGGTTGTACCGCTCGGCGCACTGACAGATGGCCAGCAGCAGGCTGAAAGTCATCTGGGCCACGCTGTAAGTAGAGTAGCCCGGCACGTTGGCCACCGCCACCCCATGGCGGCGGCAGGCTTCCAGATCCAGATTGTCGGTGCCGGTGGCAATGATGCCGATCCATTTCAGGTCAGGGCACCGGGACAGGATGTTTTCATCGATCCGGCACTTGTTCAGCAGGACAATGTCGGCATCCCCGATGCGGGGGGCGATTTCTTCATAGGCCGTGCGGACGTAGCTGACAGTGTCCGGCACCAGGGCCTTCACCCCGGACCAGTCCAGGTCGCCCGCTTTCATGACATAGCTTTCCAGAATGACAGCTTTCATCTCAATCCTCCAGCACAACGTCCTCGCTCAGCACCTGACCGATGGGCTTCGCGATGCACAGGTCTGCTTCCTCGTCGGCCCCGGTGGGCTGCATGTTGATGACCACCAGATGGTTTCCCCGGAAATAGCGGATGAGCCCCGCCGCCGGGTAGACCACCAGACTGGTGCCCCCGATGATGAGGGTATCCGCCCGCCGGATGGCGCTCACCGCTCCGGAGAGGACCTGTTCGTCCAGCCCTTCCTCATAGAGGACCACGTCCGGCTTGACGATGCCGCCGCACTTGGGGCAGCGGGGCACCCCGGTGCTGTTGGCAATGAAGTCCGCATCGTAGAAGGCCCCGCACTTCACGCAGTAGTTGCGCAGGGTGCTGCCGTGGAGCTCGTAGACATTGCGGGACCCGGCCGCCTGATGCAGGCCATCGATGTTCTGGGTGACCACGGCTTTCAGCCTGCCCTCCCGCTCCAGCTTTGCCAGCCGCAGGTGGGCTGCGTTGGGCTTCGCCCCTTTCACGATGAGCTTATCCCGGTAAAAGCGGTAGAACTCCTCCGGTTTTTCCTCCCAGAAGGTGTGGCTGAGGATCGTCTCGGGCGGGTAGTCGTATTTCTGGTGGTACAGCCCATCCACGCTGCGGAAGTCCGGGATGCCGCTCTCGGTGGAAACACCGGCCCCTCCGAAAAATACGATGTTGTTGCTTTCGGCGATGATTTTTTCCAGTGCAGGAACCATACACAAACGCTTCCTTTCTATCGATCATTCTCGGCAAAGAGAATGCCCAGTTCTTGAAAAAGATCATGGGGCAGCATCCCGTATTCCCCATGCTTTGCGGCGGCGCGGTCGGCGGCGGCCCCATGGAGCCAGACGGCGCAGGCGGCGGCCTCAAAGGCAGGCAGGCCGCAGGCCAGCAGAGCGCTGGTCATTCCGGCCAGCACGTCCCCGCTGCCGCCCCGGGAAAGCCCCGGGTTGCCGGTGGGGTTCACCCTGCACCGGCCGTCCGGGGCAGCGATGACGGTACGGGCCCCTTTCAGCACCACCACCGCGTCCCATTCCCGAGCAAAGCGGAGAGCGGTGCCCTCCCGGTCGGCGTGGATCTCTCCGGCAGGCAGGCCGGTCAGCCGGGCCATCTCGCCGGGGTGGGGCGTCACGATCAGCTCCCCTTTCGGGTGGGGCAGGCGCTGTCCGGCCCGGAGCAGGTCGGCGGCCGCGTTCAGGCCGTCGGCATCCAGAACTGCGCTGCCGGGGAACTCCGGCAGCAGCTGCTGCACCAGCGTCCGGGTCTCGGCGGCCCGGGCCGCGCTCTGGGCCGTATAGCCCAGCCCCGGCCCCAGCAGCAGGGCGGTGGCCTTCTGCCGCCGGATGCGGGGGATGCTCTCCGGCGAGATGCCGCCCTCGGCCCCGGCTTCGCAGGGGCACAGGCAGCACTCAGGCAGACGGACCGCTGCGGCGCTCACCACCGGCTCCACGCCGGCCAGCGTCACGATGCCGGCCCCGGTGCGCAGGGCACCCTCCGCGGCCAGAAGCGCTGCGCCCCGGTAGGACGCACTGCCCGCCACCGCCAGCACTGCCCCGAATGTCCCCTTGTGGGCCTCCCGCGGGCGGCGGGGGATGTTCTGCCAGACAAATTCAGATGATGTCGCGACCATCAGCTTCACGCCTCCCCCTGCAGGAATTTGCGGATCTCCTTTTCGGCCTCCTGGACTTCCTGATGGAACATCCGGGCCGAGACCCGGAGGGCACCGTGGCCCAGGATGATGACCTGTTCCATCCCGTCGGAGGTGGCCACCCGGACCCGGCGTCCCTTGCCGATCTCGTGGGTAACTCGCTCGATGAACATATCCGCGGTCTCCGCTTCTTTGGTATAGACCACATGGATGTTGTGGTACTGCTCGATGCTGCCGGGACTGCCCGGCACCCGGTAGGCATCAAAAACAAGGATCAGGACGCATTTTTTGAAGCCCTGATAGTTGCACAGGATGTCCATCAGCCGCTTCCGGGCGGCATCCAGACTCTCTTTCGACAGGGCGTTCAGCTCGTCCCAGGCGAAGATGATGTTGTAGCCGTCCACCAGCAGATACTCCGGGGCGATCTCCCACTGCTCGGCATTGAAATCCGGGCGCTCGGTCTTCTGGGTGGGGCGGAACGCCGCCAGCGGGTCCCGCTTGATGGGGCCGTAGGTCTGCTCGAAGATCTTCAGCAGCTCGGCATCCTCTTCCAGCGTGGCGCGGTACGCCGCCATCCGCCGGGGGCGGGCCTGAGCGGTCTCCTCCGGGCGGGCGGTCTTTCCCCAGCCGCTGTCCACGTGCATATAGCTGCGCACCTGATCCCAGGGCACCACGAACCCGGCCCCGTGGGAGCAGAACACCGAGTCCGCCGGGTCGTCCAGATCATGTTCCGGCTCATACCCCGCGGCGGCGATGACCTCGGCAGCATTGTGGCAGGGCCGGTAGCCGTCCAGCGTCAGGGTCAGGTGTCCCCGGCCCCGGGTGTAGCCTACCACCTCCATGGGGTAGCTCCGCATCTCCGAAGCCGGTGCCGTACCGGTGAGCAGGGCGGTCTGTCCGTCCGGCTCCGTCTCCGGCGGATCAAAGCTGCCGCCCATGTTCTGGATGTCGTTCATGGCGCGGCCCACGTTCTCCGAGGGCAGTTCCAGCCGGAACGCATACCAGGGCTCCAGCAGCTGGGTTTTGCGGATCCGGTCCGCCATCATCAGGCCCTGCCGGACCGCCCGGTAGGTTGCCTGCCGGAAATCGCCGCCCTCGGTGTGCTTGAGGTGCGCGCGGCCCGCGATGAGGGTGATTTTCACATCCGTCAGCGGCGCGCCGATGAGGACGCCGCAGTGCTGCTTTTCTTCCAGATGGGTCAGCACCAGCCGCTGCCAGTTCTTGTCCAGCACTTCTTCCCGGCAGTCGGCGGCAAACTGCATCCCGCTGCCCCGGGGCAGGGGTTCCAGCTTGAGATGCACCTCGGCATAGTGGCGCAGGGGCTCGTAGTGGCCCACGCCCTCAATGGCCTCGGTGATGGTTTCCTTATATAAAATACCGCCGGGGCCGAACCGGACTTCCAGCCCGTACCGCTCCGCCAGCAGGCTTTTCAGCACTTCCAGCTGGATCTCGCCCATCAGCTGGACATGGATCTCGCCCAGGGTCTCGTTCCAGACCACATGGAGCTGGGGTTCTTCCTCTTCCAGCCGGTGGAGCTTGCCGAGGGCCGCATGGACGTCCGCCCCCTCGGGCAGAAGCACCTGATAGCTCAGCACCGGTTCCAGCACCGGGACATCGCTGTCCCGTTCGGCCCCCAGTCCCTCGCCGGGGCGGGCCTTTGTCAGGCCGGTGACGGCGCACACCTGCCCGGGGCCGATGCTCTCGGCCAGCATGTACTTTGCACCGGAATACAGCCGCAGCTGGTTGGCCTTTTCGGCCCAGGGTTCCCCGTCAGCTTCCCCCGTGAGCTGGGCTTTCACCTTCAGCTCCCCGCCGGTGACCCGCAGCCAGGTCAGCCGGGCTCCCTGCTCATCCTGCGAGATCTTGAATACTTTTGCCCCGAAGGCTTCCAGCGCCGGGGCGGGCCGGGTGTACCGGTCCAGCCCTTCCAGAAGGGCGTCCACGCCCTCCAGTTTCAGGGCCGAGCCGAACCAGCAGGGAAATACATGCCGCCGGGCAATGGCCGGGATCAGATCCGCGTCTGTCACCGCGCCACCGTTCAGCACCGCTTCCATCAACCGCTCGTCACAGAGGGCCAGCGCCTCGTCCCGGGCCGCCGGGGCCGCCCCGAAGTCCACGAAGCCGTCCCCCAGACGGCGGTTCAGCTGGGTCAGCACCGCCTCCCGCCCCGGGCCGGGCAGGTCCATCTTGTTGACAAAGACAAAGGCGGGGATGTGATACCGCCGCAGCAGCCGCCAGAGAGTCTCGGTGTGGCTCTGCACCCCGTCGGTGCCGCTGATGACCAGCACGGCATAGTCCAGTACCTGCAGCGTCCGCTCGGTCTCGGTGGAAAAATCCACATGGCCCGGGGTGTCCAGCAGGGTGATGTCCGTCTCCCCCGCCCGGAACAGGGCCTGCTTAGAAAAGATGGTGATGCCCCGGGCCTTTTCCAAAGCGTCCGTATCCAGAAAGGCATCCTTGTGGTCCACCCGGCCCAGCTTCCGGATGGTGCCGGTGCCGTAGAGCATGGCCTCGGAGAGGGTCGTCTTGCCCGAGTCCACATGGGCCAGGATGCCGATGACGATCTTTTTCTGCGATGTTTCCATTCTGCCCTCTCCCCTTTACAGCAGGCTGGCCACCAGCGCCGCCGCCACCAGCGGCAGCCCCAGCACCAGATTGGACAGCAAGCTGCAGTAGGTGCGCTCCTCCGGCTCCAGCTCCTCGAAGGAGACGATCTTCTCGTCGGCATAGTCGATGATGGAGCGGGTGGCGTGGAACTTTTTCTTTTTGCCCTGCCCCTTGAACTGGTCCAGCAGGTAGTGGATGGTGACGCCGTCCAGCTTCAGGTAATCGATCCAGGCCCAGATCAGCAGCACCACGCCGCACAGAAAGCCCGGGGCCTCCCACATGGTGAAGGTCCCGTCGCTGACATAGCGCTCCCACAGCAGCATCAGGACGGCCACGATGGAGGTGCGGGTCACGGTCTTGTAGAGGACCGGGTGCAACATATAGCGTTTGTACATGGAGATCAGCTTTTTCATGTCGGAGGGCTCCTTTATAACAGAAGAACAGTTTTCATTTTATTGTAGCATGGTTTTATGAAAAAAGATAGTAGTCGGCCGGGGCGCAAAATTCTTTGCTTTTGAAGTTTGCCGCCCTGAACGGACAGGGTTCTCTTTCGATTCGTTTCCGCTTCTCCCGTTTTTCTTTCTTCCGGAAGGCAATTGTTGCCAAATTGTTTCCGATTCATCACTTTATTGCATTGACTTCTTTCCATTGCAGTGCTAAACTGTCGGAAGTGCGGCTTTTCCCTTCTCTGTGCATCTTTTGGGGAGAGACGGGCCACACTGCATTCAGAAAAAACGGAAATGCGCAGCTGTGTCTGCGCAAAGATCTGGGAGGATCATCCAATGAGCATCAATTTTGATCGCCGCACTTTCCTGAAAGGTGCAGGCGCTGTGGGTGCGGCCAGCCTGCTGGCAGCCTGCGGCGGCAAGTCCGACAACGGCAGCGGTGCAGCTGCTTCCACCTCCGGCGCTGAGGCCCCCAACACCACCGGTGCCACCCCGCTGAAGGAGTTCATCTCCTTTGAGAGCGGCAACCGTGAGCTGGAGAGCTGGAATATGCTGTACACCCAGAGGGCTGAGGACGCCAACGTCATCACCAACCTGTGGGACGGCCTGCTGAGCTTCGACTGCTACGGCAAGGTCGTGCCCGCCATTGCTTCCAGCTGGGAGCACAACGACGATTCCACCGTCTGGACCTTCCACCTGCGCGATGACGTCGATTGGGTCGATGCCAACGGCGAAGTCAAGGATCACCTGACTTCCAAGGACTTCCTGGTGGGCTTTGAGTGGGTCATGAACGCCTACAAGAACGAGGCCAACAACACCTCCATGCCCAACGATACCGTGGTGGGTGCCGCCGACTACTACGCACAGACCAAGGAAGCCGGCGACGCTGCAGCCAGCATGACCTATGAGGACATGCTGGCTGCCGGTGTGGGCATTGAGGCTCCGGATGATTACACCCTGGTCTTCACCTGCCCCACCCCCTGCCCCTACTTCGACACCGTGGCCGCTTACAACAGCTTCTACCCCGTCGCTCCCGCCCTGCTCGACGAGCTGGGCATCGAGGGCTTCCGCGGCTGCGACAACACCACCATGTGGTACAACGGCCCGTATGTCGTCGAGGAGTATATCCAGGGCAACACCAAGAGCTATATCCCCAACCCCAGCTACTACGACGCAGCAAACGTCAGCCGTTTTGAGCGCCTGACCATCACCATGATCTCCGATGGCTCCATCAGCCTGCAGCTGTACCAGAACCGCGAGCTGGACGAGGTGGACCTGGGCGAGAGCAGCATCACCACCATCCAGGCGGATCCCAGCAACGAGTATAACGAGCAGCTGTGCGAGAAGCGCCCCAAGAAGTTCAGCTACTGCTTCATCTTCAACTACGACAAGATGAACGCCGACGGCACCCCCGATGTGAACTGGAACAAGGCCATCGCCAACAAGGCTTTCCGTCAGTGCTTTTCCAAGGGTCTGGATCTGACCAAGTTCTACGCTCGCTACAACCCCATCAACCCCCTGAAGTGCGAGAACGACTTCTTTACCATGAGCGGCCTGTGCTACACCACCGACGGCACCGATTACACCAGCCTGGT
>CAKSZU010000022.1 GCA_934526125.1 uncultured Faecalibacterium sp.
CTATGGCATCCAGCCCCGGGCCTTTAAGCTGAAGGACGGCACCTACCGGGATGAGATCATCATGGTGAAGATGCTGTGACCTGAAAAGGACAAAATAAAATCTCCCACTGACGGGGTTCGATGTCGTCAGTGGGAGATTTTTATCGTTTTACGGTTAAACCGTGAAAACCTTAGACTTTGGCCTCGCTGTTGTGCTCAGCCTTTTTGTAAGCAGAGAAGGAGTGGAACACAATGTTCAGACCCAGAACGATCAGCAGGACAGCCAGGATCAGCTGCAGACCGTTGGCAATGAACACGGCACCCCAAGTGGTCTCACCAGCAGGAATGCTGACAGAAGCGGCGGTGCTGATGGCCTTGACCATGGCGATCAGGCGCTGTACCAGAGCGGTGAAGGTGACGCACAGCATGATGATCAGCGGGGGGAACAGCATCTTGTTGCTGCGGCCGGTGACCTTCAGGAAGACGCACAGGGTAGCCAGAACCAGAGCGCTCAGCAGCTGGTTGGCGGAGCCGAACAGGGGCCAGATGTTTGCGTAGCCGATCTTGGTCAGCAGGAAGCCGAAAGCCAGAGTGAGGAAGGTGGAGAAGTAGACGTTGCAGAACAGCTTGCGCCAGCCCTCAGCGTGTTCCATGTCGTCCACACTGAACAGCTCCTGGAAGCTCATGCGGCCGATACGGGCCACAGCGTCCAGACTGGTCAGAGCCAGAGCGGAAACGCACATGGTCATAAAGACGGTAGCAGCGTAAGCGGGAACGCCGAACATCTCAAAGAAACCGGCAACACCACGGCTGAAGATCTGGAACGGGGTGCCAGCAGCGGGGGTGCCGTCCGCAGCAGCGGCAGCACCGGCAACGCACAGGGCCAGAACAGCCAGCAGGCTCTCCAGGATCATTGCGCCATAGCCAACCTTCAGCATATCCTTCTCGTTCTCAACGGTCTTGGAGGAAGTACCGGAGGAGACCAGGCTATGGAAGCCGGAAACAGCACCGCAGGCCACGGTGACGAACAGGATGGGGAACATGGTGCCCAGCTTCGCATTGGTGAAACCGGTGAAGACGGGCAGGTTCATGGTGGGGTGAGCGACCAGCAGGCCCACAACGGCACCGGCGATCATGGCCACGAACATAAAGGTGGTCATGTGGTCACGGGGCTGCTTCAGCAGCCACATGGGAAGCACGGCGGCAAAGAAGATGTAGACGAAGGTGATGTAGCTCCATGCGGCCTTGCCCAGGATGATGGGCAGGTTTGCACCGATCACGAAGGACAGCACGATGAAGACGATGCTGATGACGCTCTCCTTCCAGCCGGAGAAGTTGAACTTCTTCTGGATCAGGCCAAAGACCACAGCGAAGACCATGAACATGATGGAGACCATGCCGGCAGCGCCGTTGGTCTGGGCAGCGTCCACCAGAGCGCCGTCGGTGCCGTAGGCATTGAAGGTGCCGGCGACCATGTCTGCAAAGGCAGCGATGACGATGCCGCAGAACAGCCAGCAGAACAGCAGGAACAGCTTGCGGCCGGTCTTGCCGATGTACTTCTCGATCAGCATGCCCATGCTCTTGCCGTCATTCTTGACAGAAGCGTACAGAGCGCCGAAGTCGGTGACGGCACCGAAGAAGATGCCGCCCAGCAGGACCCACAGCAGAACCGGCAGCCAGCCGAAGGCAGCAGCCTGGATGGCACCGGTGACAGGACCTGCACCTGCAATGGAGCTGAACTGGTGTGCAAAAACAGTCCAGCCGTTGGTGGGAACATAGTCCCGGCCGTCCTCATGGACAACAGACGGGGTCTTAGCGGTGGGGTCGATGCCCCACTTGTTTGCCAGCCAGCGTCCGTAGAGCACATAAGCGCCGAACAGACACACGGCCGCGATCAAAACGATGACCAGCGTGTTCATTACTTTTACCTCTTTCCTTTGCTTTTCATGCGGCAAAGAGGTCACGCTGTGGCTCCTTTGCCTGAAAATTGTGTATACTTTATTCCCATTTTCATAATTTGTCAATATATTTCGGAGCAGTTCAGAGGATGTGCTAATTCGACTGAAAATCCGGCAGGAAATTTTAGGTGATTTTATTTCATTTGTGAAGAGAAGAAAACTGTGGACACGCTGAATTGAAAACGATTCACGCAAAGGACTTGACTTTCGTACTTTCGTGTGCTAAAGTGATAATGCAACGAATACGGAACGCAAGACGACCCGGCTTTTGCCGCAAAGGAGACCGCTATGGCAGAAAAGAATTCCCGCAAAAATGAAACCATCGACGCTTTGTTCGATGCGATCCTGAGCCTTGAGACCCGGGAAGAGTGCTACCAGTTCTTCGAGGATCTGTGTACCGTAAAGGAAATCTCGGATATGGCTCAGCGTCTGGAAGCGGCAAAGCTGCTGCTGAACGGCCGCACCTATGACCAGATCGTCCGGGAAGTGGAGATCAGCACAGCCACCATCAGCCGGATCAACCGCTGCATCCAGTACGGCACCGGCGGCTACCGCGAGATCATCGGGAAAGTCTCGGCTCCCAAAGAAAAGCCGTGACACCGGACCGGCCGGACACATACACTGGGGTACACCTTATAAAGAAAGGATGCGTACCCTTATGACCATTGCGACCAATTGTCCCACCGCGCTGGAATGCCCCGCCCTGCCGCGGGTCAGCCTGGATCAGTCTGTCGTGGACCTGCTGGAGAGCATCGCCCTGCAGGAGTCGGCCCTGAGCCATATCCTCTGCGCCGAAAGCCAGAAAATGAAGGCGGCTCTCGCCATGGAGGAGATCGACCTGTGCAAGCTGCTGGAAGTAAACGATTCCGCCACCAACATGGTCCACGCCGTGGCAAATCTGGAACTTGTTCTGAAGGATAAGCTGGAATTTATCTCCAACAACCTCTATTATCCCGCTTCCGGTTCCGGCACCGCCGCCCAGTAAAACACCTGTCCAAAAGCCTGTCCGCATTGCCGGGCAGGCTTTTCTGTTGGAAATCCGACAAATCTGTGACGGAATTGTATAAAATTTTCAAAGGGCACTTGTTGGAATTGCTGAATCCGCAAAATTGTGTTATACTATTTGCTGTATATGTGTGAAAGGAAGGAAAACGAACTTGCAGCACTATGACGTGATCTTATTTGATGTGGACGGGACGCTCATCGATTCCGCGCCCGGCATCCTGAATACACTGGAAGAGGTCTTCCATAAAATGAACGTGGACATCTCCGGCACCGACCTGCGGCGCTATCTGGGTCCGCCGCTCCGCAAGAGCTTCGGGGAGCATTTCACCGACCCGGCGAAGATCGAGGAGGCCACCGAGCTGTACCGCGTGAGCTACCACGAAAAGGGCAGCCACGAAGGCAACGCTTACCCCGGCGCAGAGCAGATGCTCCGCCGCCTGAAGGAGGCCGGGCTGGTACTCTGCACAGCTACCTCCAAACCCACCGGGGTTGTGGTTCCCATTCTGGAAGAGCAGGGCCTGGCCCCTTACTTTGACTTTATCGGCGGGGCGTCCATGGACGAGACCCGGGACACCAAGACCGATGTGATCCGCCATGTTCTGGCGCAGCCCTGTGTCCGGGGCAAGCGGGTTTTGATGGTGGGCGACCGCAGCGATGATATGCGCGGCGCAGCCGACTGCCATCTGGACGCCGCCGGTGCCTTGTACGGATACGGCAGCCGGGAGGAGTTGGAGCCCTTCGGGCCGGTGTTCCTTGCCGACAGCTGTCAAGACCTGACCGACCGGATCCTGGCAATGTGTGCCGGAACACAGAAGTGCTGAGCCGACGCTCGGGCTTCAGAATGAAGTGGTGAACAACATGAATCGTAAGACGCAATCAGACAAGCAATCCATGACTCCTTTGCAGCGGCAGGCTGTTCTGGTCTGTGCAGTCTGCGCACTGGCGGCACTGCTGACCATCGGCATCACCCTGACCCTTCTCCGCAGAGGGAAGACGGGGACCCCCGATGTCCCGGCGGACTCTTCCTCTGCGGCAGAGTCCGGGGCAGACGGAGATCTTGCAGATCACTATCAGATCGATAACACTTCCAGCGCCCTGCTGACCGAGACGGCCGACGCCGGGACCGAGTATCTGGACAGCACACTTTTTCTGGGCGATTCCAACACGGTCCGCCTGTACAACAACGGCCTGATCTCCCTGCAGCAGTTCTGCGCCAAAGAGGGCATCGGGACCCAGGCGGCCCTGAATGAAGGCATCGTCACCTTCAAAGGGGATTCCAACCATTATACCATCGCACAGGCCGTGGCCAAGATGAAGCCCCGCCGTGTGGTCCTGACCTTCGGCACCAACGATACCGGCATGGAAGTGTCAGACTTCATCAGCAACTATACAGCGCTGGTGCAGGCCATCCAGGCCAGCTATCCCTACACCGATATCATCATCAACACGGTGCCTCCCATCCCGGAGAATCACTCCACCTATCCCAACATGGATCAGGCGAAGATCGATGATTTCAACATGGCCCTGCTCTCCCTGAGCGAGCAGCTCGGGGTCCGCTTCCTGAACACCGCCGAGACCCTGAAGGGCGAGAACGGCTACGGCAAGGCAGAGTATTACACCGACGGGGACATCCACCTCAAGAGCGCCGGTCTGAAGGCTGCACTGAACTATCTGCGCACCCATGCCCTCCAGACCGAGGACCGCCGTCCGGACACCAGCAACATCCCCACCCGGACACTGGAATATACATCCAATCCCAGTTCAGCTGTGCAGGCCCCCAGCTCGGAGGTTGCTTCCAGTGAGAGCGCTTCCAGCTCCGATTCCGAAGAAGTCGGGTTCGAGGCCCGCTATCAGGTGGAGAAAAGCGGCGGCGGCACTCTGACTTGCGGCGGCGACAGCGGCAAGACCAGCCTGAACTACAACATCACGGATGCGTCTCAGTCGCTGACGGTGACCGCCGTCCCGGCAGAGAACCATGTGTTCGTCAAGTGGAGCGACGGCGTGACCAGCCGCACCCGCACCGACAGCAAGTTCAAGCAGAATCTGGACGTCACCGCCGTCTTTGCCGAGACGTCGGTCCACATTTCCGGCGAGGGCAAGTCCGGCGGTTCCTATACCTTCAAAGCTTCGCTCAGCGGCAAGTATGCAAAAAGCGAGAATCTGCGCTGGTTTGCCAACGGCAAGGAAGTGACCGAGGCGGCCGGTATGACGACCGTTACGGTGTCTTCTTCCGTGATCGCCAAGGGCAGCTACAAGATCTATGCTGTGGTCAGCTACAATGACTGCTCCGTGACCAGCAACACCCTGAGCATCACGGTGGAAGGCGCATCGGAGTCCGCTTCCAGCTCTTCCTCCAGTTCCTCCGGCAGCTCCCACAGTACATCCGGTACCTCGGAGAGTACGTCAGGTTCCAGGGGCGAGTCGTCCTCTTCCAAGAGTGAAGCCGCTTCTTCGTCCCACAGCACCTCCGGCTCTTCCGAGTCGAAGGCAGAGCCTGCCTCTTCGTCTCACAGTGCTTCCAGCGCTTCGGAGTCCAAGTCCGACTCCAAGTCTGACTCCAAGACGGAATCCAAGGCCGAGTCGAAGAGCGAGGCTTCTTCTGCTTCCCACAGCAGCTCTGCTTCCGAGTCGAAGAGCGAGGCGGAGTCCAAGGAAGAGACCAATGCCGGGAGCGAAGCTGAAACGGCTCCCGCAGAGACGAAGGCCAGCCGGTAAACCTTTTCTGCCCGGTCTGCATAGGCTGTGCAGAAGGGAGGTGTGCGGATGTTCTGTGAAGAGATCTGTGTGCCGGGAATGCCGGGAGCGGAGACTGTCACCGACGGCAGTGTGGACTGGTACGAAATGGACTGGGAAAACGTGGACAACGGCATCCCGGAAGAACAGATGCCGAAATGCCCGGAGCGTCCCTGTGCCGGTACCGACCGCTGCAAAGAAAATCAACCGAAACAAACCGACGATGAAACGTATGAAGTAGTCGAAGAATAACCGGGAAGCCAGCTCTGCCGGGGCGGGGCTGGCTTCTCATTGTTCTGCAGTGCAGAACCTGCCGCCCGCAAAAAGGGGACAGGCTGCCTCGGAAAATGCGAATATGAGAGAGGGGTAACGAACCATGGCAAAATACTACTGTGTCCTGTTTGACGCAGACAACACGCTGCTGGATTTTGATGCAGCCGAAAGCAAGGCGCTGGCCGACACGCTGCGGGAGTACGGCATTGAGCCGGACGCCGAAACGGTGCAGACCTACCGCACCATCAATGAGGAATTGTGGCGGCAGCTGGAAAAAGGGCAGATCCGCCGGGACAAGCTGATGGGGGAGCGGTTCACCCGCTTTCTCAAGGCGGTGGATGCCGCCGGAAACGGTGTGGAGATGAACCGCTTCTATCTGGACCAGCTGTCCACCCATCCCGACCTGGCAGCCCCCAATGTGCTGGATGTGCTGCGGGAGCTGTCGGAGGTGGCAACGCTGGCCGTTGTGACCAACGGGTTCGACCGGGTGCAGAGCCGCCGCGTGAAGGAATCCGGTGTGCTCGACTTTGTGGAGGACGTCTTTGTCTCTGAGAAGCTGGATAGCGAAAAACCCAACCGCAAGATCTTTGACGCTGCCCTCCGCTCGCTGGGGGTCGAAAACCGGGAACATGTGCTGATGGTGGGCGACAGCCTGAGCAGCGACATTCAGGGCGGCATCAACGCAGGACTGGACACCTGCTGGTACAACCCGAACCATGCCGAGAACCCGGGCAAGGTCTGCCCGACCTACGAGATCGGCAGTCTGGAAGAACTTTATCCGCTGGTGATGGAACCGGAAGAGCTGGCCAATGTGGGCCTGAAGAACCGCCGCCATCAGCAGTGAGAACCGCGTGTGTGAGAGATTGGAAGAACGACCATGCTGATACATTTGGAAAAACTGGGCAAGAGCTTCGGCGAGAAGATCGTCCTGCATGACGTGACGGCCAGTGTCGAGCGGGAGGACCGCATCGGCATCGTGGGCCAGAACGGCGCAGGCAAGACCACCCTGCTGAAGATCCTGACCGGAGAATATACGGATTACGAGGGCGAGTTCAGTGTGACCCACGGCGTGACGCTGGGGTATCTGGAACAGAACGCAAAGCTGGACCCCACCCTGGATATCTATGGGGAGATGCGCTCCTGTTTTGCCCATGTGCTGGAAGCCATGGCGCAAATGCAGATCCTGGAGCGGAAGATGGCGGCGACCCCGGAGGATGCCTCCCTGCTGGAGCGCCACGACGCTTTGCAGAACATCATCGATGCGGCCGACGGCTACAATATGGACGTCAACATCAAAAAGGTGCTGTCCGGCATGGGCTTTGCCCAGGATACCTGGACGAAGAACATCGCTGTCCTGTCCGGCGGCGAGCTGACCCGCCTGCGGCTGGCAAAGCTGCTGCTGCAGAAACCGGACGTCCTGATCCTGGACGAGCCCACCAACCATCTGGATTTTGCCACCATGGAATGGCTGGAAAATTACCTCAAGGGCTACTCCGGAGCTGTGCTGGTGGTCAGCCACGACCGCTATTTCCTGGACAATGTCTGTACGAAGATCTGGGAGGTCTCCTTCCAGACCATGACCACCTATAAGGGCAACTTCTCGGCCTATCTGCCCCAGAAGGAAGCCGCTGACGCCCTGCGCCAGAAGCAGCACGATGCCGATGTGGCGCTGGCGGAAAAACTGCAGGACTATGTGGACCGGAACCTTGTGCGGGCCTCCACCACCAAGATGGCCCAGAGCCGCCGCAAGCAGCTGGAAAAACTGGAGATCACCGAAGCCCCGAAGGACGAGACCAACCAGCTGAAATTCCGCTTTGAATACGATGTGGAGCCCTGGAACGAGCTGGTCCTGATGAAGAACCTGACCATCCGGATCGGTGACCGCACCCTGCTGGAACCCTTCACCTATACGGTCTGCCGGGGCCAGCGGCTGGTGATCGCAGGCCCCAACGGCGCCGGCAAATCCACCCTGATGCAGGTGCTGGACGGCAAGCGCCGCCCCTCCGGCGGCATGGTGCGCCTCGGCACCGGCGCGAGACCCAGCATCTTTGCCCAGCAGCAGAACCGTCTGGGGCAGGGCCGGGTCATTGATGTCATCTGGAACAAGTATCCCCGGATGACGGAGCTGGAAGTCCGCAGCCATCTGGCGAAGCTGGGCTTCCGGGGCGAGACGGTGTTCAAGCCCTGCGAAGCGCTTTCCGGCGGCGAGCTGGCCCGGCTGCGTTTTGCCGAGATCGTGCTGGAGCGGCCGAATCTGCTGTTCCTGGACGAGCCCACCAACCACCTGGACATCTATACCCGTGAGAACCTGACCGAGGCACTGATGGCCTATACCGGCACCCTGCTGATGGTCACCCATGACCGCCACCTGATGAACAGTCTGGGCTGCCCGATCCTCTATCTTGAGGACGGCAAGGCGACCCTTTATCCCAGCTACGATGCCTTAATGGGCCGCAGCACACCGGCCCCTGCACCGGAAAAGAACGCCGATGCGTCTTCCCGGCCCGCTTACGGCAAGGAGCAGCGCCGCCGCCGCGCTGAGCTGCGGGCGAAGATCAAGGCCTGCGAGGATGAGATGGAGGCCTGCGGTGCCCGGGAAGTGGAGCTGGACAACGAGATCAACTCCCCGGAGGTCTACAATGACCCGGATCTTCTGCGCCAGAAGAGCGACGAACTCTCGGACCTGCGGTTCCATCAGGAGGAACTGTTCGCCGCATGGGAAAAGGCCATGGAGGAACAGGAACAGTACGAGCAGGCTGCCGGGGACGACTGACCGCTGCAAAGGAGAATGAACATGCCGCGAAATCAACGCAGCTATGAAAAGACAAAACAGATCGCGCTGTCCGGCCTGCTGTTTGCTCTGGCCATGGCCCTGTCCTTTGTAGAGGGGACGCTGACCATTCCGGGGCTTCTGCCGGGCATGAAGCTGGGTCTGGCGAATATCGTGGTAATGTATGCCCTGTTCTTCATGGGGCCGAAACAGGCCCTTGTGCTGGATATCCTCAAAGCGCTGTTCGTGTTTCTGGTCTCCGGTGCAACGGCAGGCTTCCTCTCCCTGTGCGGCGGGCTTCTGTCGCTGGCGGTGATGTGGCTGCTGTATTATCATTTCCCGGTCCGGCCCACCTGGTTCATTCTGTCGGTCTGCGGTGCGCTGGGCCATAACATCGGCCAGCTGCTGGGGGCCAGCGTCATTCTTTCCACGGCCGTGTCCCTCTATTATGCGCCGGTGATGCTGGTGCTGGGCCTTGTGATGGGGATGCTGACCAGCGTTACCCTGCGGGCGATGCTGCCCGCGCTGGGGCGTCTGGGCTACAATGTGCAGGAAAACCGGAAAGGATGATCTTCTTCCCGGTTGCATCCTGTGCCGGAATCCGATATAATAATTCAAATCCAATTGATTTTTACCCGAGAAAAAGACTGCCCGCCGGATGACGCGCATCCTGCCGACAGTCGGGAGGTTTTATCTATGTCTGAGAAAGTGACTGTCAAGGTGGAGCGGAATATCCTCCACCTTCCCGCCATTGCGCTGCGGGGACTGGTGGTTTTCCCCAACAACCTGCTTCACTTTGAAGTGGGACGGGAAAAGAGCGTTGCCGCCGTGGAATGGGCCGTGAGCAATCACTCCGACGTTTTCCTCATCGCTCAGAAGGACATGAAGTCCGAGGACCCCGGGGCCGATGAGCTGTATACCTACGGCGTCGTGGCCGAGATCAAGCAGGTCATGCGGGTCTCCGATGATCTGGTCCGGATCCTTGTGGAGGGCAAGTTCCGCGCCCGGCGGGTGGAGCTGGATGCAGACGGCAGTTTCCTGCTGGCTTCCGTCCGGCCCGCCCCGGTGCGCCCCATCAAGCCGGAAGAGGAGACCGAGGCCGAGGCCCTGCTGCGGAACGTCAAGAAGAGCTTTGACGAAGTGCTGAACATGAACCCCCGCATCGGCAAGGACGTGGTGTTTGCCGTGACTTCCACCAACGACCCTGCGTTCCTGTGCGAGTACATCCCCGCCAACCTGCTCTTCCGCTTTGAGGATAAGCAGGCCATTATGGAAGAGGGGACTCTGATCGGCCGTCTGCGCCTGCTGGTGGAGCGTCTCCACCGGGAGCGCAAAATGCTGGAGATCGACAAGGAGATCGCCCAGAAAGTGGACGAAGCCATGGACAAGAACCAGCGGGATTACTATCTGCACGAGCAGATGCACATGATCAGCCAGGAGCTGGGGGAAGACGATGACACCACTGCCGAGGCAGAGGAGTACCGCCGGAAGATCCTGGAGCTGCATCTGGATGAAGAGCGGGAGAAAAAGCTGCTGAAGGAAGTGGACCGTCTGGCCAAGATGCAGAGCAGCAACCAGGAAGGTACGGTCATCCGCACCTACCTGGATACCTGCCTGGATCTGCCCTGGAACAACTTCACCAAGGACGATCTGGACATCGCCAAGGCACAGCGCATTCTGGACCGGGATCACTACGGCCTGAAAAAGGTCAAGGATCGCATCCTGGAAGTGCTGGCTGTCCGCAAGCTGGCTCCGGACGTCAAGGGACAGATCATCTGCCTGGTCGGCCCTCCGGGTGTCGGCAAGACCAGCATCGCGCGCTCCATCGCCGAGAGCCTGAACCGCAAGTATGTCCGCTTGAGTCTGGGCGGTGTGCGGGATGAAGCCGAGATCCGCGGCCACCGCCGTACTTACATCGGTGCCATGCCCGGCAAGATCATCAACGCCATGATCACGGCAAAGACCTCCAACCCCCTGATCCTGCTGGACGAGATCGACAAGCTGGCAGGGGATTTCCGGGGCGACCCGGCGGCTGCCCTGCTGGAAGCGCTGGATCCGGAGCAGAATGCGACCTTTAACGACCATTTCGTTGATATGCCCTTCGACCTGAGCCATGTGCTGTTCATCACCACGGCCAACGACCTCAGCGCCATCCCCGGCCCCCTGCGGGACCGTATGGACGTCATCGAGCTGCCCAGCTACACCCGGGTGGAAAAATACAACATTGCCCGGAAGCATCTGGTGCCCAAACAGCTCAAGGCCTGCGGCCTGACGGGGAAGGTCACCTTTACCCAGACCGCCCTCTATGGCATCATTGACGGCTACACCCGTGAGGCCGGTGTCCGCAATCTGGAGCGCACCCTCACCAGTGTGCTGCGCAAGTGCGCCCGGAAGATCGTGTCCGGGGAGGCGGAGACGATCTCCGTCACCGGAACGATGCTGGAAGAGCTGCTGGGCCCCTGCTTCATCAAGCCCGATTTCCTCAACCGCACCAATGCCATCGGCATTGCCAACGGTCTGGCCTGGACCAGCGTGGGCGGCGAGACGCTGCCCATCGAGGTGCAGGTGATGGACAACGGCAGCGGCAAGATCACCGTCACCGGCTCGCTGGGCGATGTGATGAAGGAAAGCGCCCAGCTGGCCGTCACCTGGGTCCGGGTCCATGCCGAGGAATACGGCATCGACCCCGAGCGTCTGAAAAAGTGCGACCTGCATATCCATGCGCCGGAGGGTGCCGTGCCCAAGGACGGCCCCTCTGCCGGTGTCACTCTGACCACGGCGCTGGTCTCCTGTCTGTCCGGTTTCCCGGTGCGGAGCGATGTCGCCATGACCGGCGAGATCACCCTGCACGGCAACGTGCTGCCCATCGGCGGCCTGCGGGAGAAGAGCATGGCGGCCTTCCGGGAGGGCATGAAGACGGTCCTGATCCCCCGGGACAACATGCCTGACCTGTACGAAGTGGACGATGAGGTCAAGAAGAATCTGCAGTTCCTGCCCATGTCCAACCTGACCCAGGTGCTGGAAAACGCCCTGCTGCGGCCCAAGGCTGCATCCGCCCGTCACCCGCACCCCGCCAAAAAGGCAAAGCCCGCCGAGAAGAAGATCCCTCAGACGCAGGAGGCCCCCAAGACGGGTGCTGTCTGCTGAACAAAGGAGCGCATCGATGAACTATAACAAAGCGGATTTCATTGCCAGCTACGGCATTTCCAGCCAGCTGCCCGAGAGCGACCGCCCGGAGCTGAGCTTTTCCGGCCGGTCCAATGTGGGCAAGTCCAGCCTTATCAACAAGCTGTGCAACCGCAAGAACCTTGCCCGCGTGTCCAGTACTCCGGGCAAGACGGCGACCATCAATTTCTATGCGGTGGATGACTGTTACTTTGTGGATCTGCCGGGCTACGGCTATGCCAAAGTCAGCAATGCCGACCGGGAGCGCTGGGATGATCTCATCAACAGCTACTTTGAGGCCGACCGTCATCACACCCTGCTGGTGCAGCTGATCGACTGCCGCCATGCCCCCAGCGCGGACGACCTGCAGATGCTGAAATACCTGCATTACCATCAGATCCCCTATGTAGTGGCCCTGACCAAGGCAGACAAACTCAAGAAGAGCCAGCTGGCCAGTACGCAGGAAGAGTTTGAGAACATCTGCCGTCCCTATGGCTGCCAGAAGGTGGTCCTGACCAGCGGCGAAAACGGCTATGGCATCCCCGAGCTGCAGGCTGTTCTGGACGCTGCCGTGGCAGAAGAAGCGGAGTGATCTATGGCCTACAATGAATTTGCCTATTTCTACGATGAATTCAACGGAGAGGCGGATTACGATGCCCTGTATGAGCATATCCGGAAGGAACTGACGGCCCATGGCATCGCCGACGGGATCCTGGCGGATCTGGGCTGCGGCACCGGGGAGCTGACCCTGATGCTGACCCAGGCCGGTTATGACATGATCGGGATCGATCAGTCCGAGGAGATGCTCTGTGTCGTCCGGGACAAGGCCGAACAGCTGGGCCTTTCGGGCCGGTTGCTGCTGTTGCAGCAGGATCTGCTCCGGCTGGACCTCTACGGCACCATCCGGGGGGCGGTGTCTACTTTTGACACCTTCAACCATATTCGGGATCTGGATACGGCCATCGCCAATGCAGGCTTTTTCATGGAAGAGGGTGGTGTGTTCCTCTTCGATATGAACACGCCCTACAAGCATAAGAATGTTCTGGGTGAGAACGAGTTCACCTTTGAAGAAGAAGACGCCGCCTGTGTCTGGCGCAACCATTACGACGAAACCAGCCGCCGGGTGGAGATCACGGTGGACATCGACTACCGGGAGACCGGGGAGCATTTCCACGAACAGTTCTATGAATACACCTACGAGCTGGCCGAGATCCGCGCCGCGCTGGAAAAGCACGGCTTTGTGCTGGAAAGCGTCTGCGACGGCGAAAGCTTCGGTCCCCTGACGGAGGAGAGCCAGCGCTATTTCTTCTGTGCCGTCAAACAGTATACCCAACTGGAGGAAACGTAATATGTCAAATCTGATCCGCGGCCTGTCGGAAAACGGCGGCGTCGTGTTCTGCGGTGTGGACTCCACCGAGATCGTCCGCAAGGCCGAACAGCTTCACAAGACCAGTGCCACCTGCAGTGCGGCCCTGGGACGTCTGCTCACCGGTGCATCCCTCATGGGCTCCATGCTCAAGGACGACCGGGACACCATCACCCTGCGTGTGGCCGGCGGCGGCCCCACCGGGACCGTGATCGCATGCACCGACGGGACTGGTAATGTCAAGGGCTGCATCGACAACCCGCTGGTGGAGCTGCCTCTCAAGGAAAACGGCCATCTGGACGTCGGCGGTGCCGTGGGCAAGAACGGCGTACTGACCGTCATCCGGGACAACCGCCTGCAGAAAGAGCCTACCGTCGGGCAGGTCCCGCTGGTCTCCGGTGAGATCGCGGAGGATCTGACCAGCTACTATGCATACAGCGAGCAGGTGCCTACGGTCTGCGCTCTGGGCGTTCTGGTCGATAAAGATCTGACCATTGCCTGCGCGGGTGGTTTCCTGCTGCAGCTGCTGCCCGGCGCAACGGATGCCGAGATCACCCAGCTGGAAAAGAACATCGCCGCCATGCCGTCGGTCACCGAGATGCTCCGGCAGGGAAAGACCCCGGCCGACATGATGGAACTGGCGCTGGCCGGTTTCAATCCCAACGTTCTGGACGAGCGGGAGGTGCGGTATCAGTGCGACTGCAGCGCAGAGCGCACCGAGGAGATGCTGCTGAGCCTCGGCCGGAAGGAGTTGGAAAAGCTCCGGGACGAGGACCCCAACTGTGAAGTGGTCTGCCATTTCTGCCATACCAAATACCAGTTCGACCTCAACAAGCTGGTCAAAAAGGCTGTGTATAAGAAAGAAGAATCTGCGGAAAAAACCCAGCCGACCGCAGAATAAATTGCAAAAGCCGGAGCTGAACGACGAAACAGCCCCGGCTTTTGTTATCCGCAGATGTCGGCGGTGATCGTGTAGACCACCCGGTAGTGGAGCGTTTCTTCCTCCAGAAGCGCATCTTCTTTCCGAGCCAGGATCTCTGCATCCGGCCAGTCGGCTTTCAGGGTCTGCAGGCTGTGGAAACGGGCCAGCGCCCGGGCCTGCTCCTCGGTGCGGGAAAGGTCTTTTTCGGCCTGCTCGTAAAAGGTGATCTCTTCCACAGAGACCGGCAGGGTCAGCCCCAGAAATTCGGGCTGGACGTGACGGATGATCGAAATTGTCTCTCCGGCAGATATCGGGAGAGCGGGCAGGGAAAGGTCATGTCCGGCAAAGAACAGCTTCCTCTGCGTCACGGTGTGGCCGGTCAGCTGTTTCACCGGGACTGTGAGAGGAAGCTCCTCCCGGAATTCCCACTCGAACTGTGCCAGAACACTCCCGGCTGCCGGTTCAAAGATCAGGGTGCCGTCTCGCTCGGCCCGGGCTGTGCCGATGAGTCCCTGCTCTTTTTCCACGGCTTGCCCGGGGGTGACCAGCATGGTTCCGCTGACGAGGTTGGTTTTTACCACCGTCCCGGCTGTGCGGGCCCGGAGGCCGTGCAGGGTCCCGGCGGCAATGTCCGGCACCGGGACAGCAACAGCCGCTTCGATGCACAGCCGCCCAGCCTGAAAATTCAGACTGGCCCAGGAGAACTCCCCGCTGTCCAGCAGGGCGTATTCTCCGGCGGTGAGCTTTGCCTGGGTGACGATGGCTCCGGGCATCAGCCGGAGCGTTTCCCGCAGGACGGTCTCTGCCCGGGCGCTCTGACCGACCGTCAGGCCGGACGTGTCCACGGCCCAGACAAGCCTCTGCGACAGGAGCAGCAGGGGGAGAAAAACCGCCATGCCGACCCATAGGCCGCGCCGCCGCAGCCATGGCCGGAGGAAAAAATAAAGCCCGGTCTTTTTCCGGATGCGCAGACGGACCCGGCGGTGCCGGGCAAGTTTCGCAAGGCTCCGGTAGCGCCGGGCGGCACACCGCGCCGTGAAGCCGCCCGGGGCAGGGCGGACCCGGCGGAGATGAATGCCTGTCCGTGCGGCTTCGGTCAGAAGCCCCTCGGGGTCGCCGTTCCGGGCGCGGAAGAACACCTCAGCCCAATCCAGTGCGATGGCTCATCCCTCCGTTCGGCTCGAAAAATCGGTGCGCAGGAACATCCCCCGCAGGGTGATCCTGTGGACGGAGAGCGTTTCGATCTGCATCCCGTCCCCATAGACCGTGAGCATCCCGCCGGAAAATTCCAGACAGAGTTTGTCTTCTTCATAAGTGCGGATGCGCCGGAAATGTTCGATTTCCAGTGTGTTTCCGCTGAGATACACTGAGGGACGGCCGTAAAAGCCCCGGGGCGGCTGACGCAGCATCCGGCTCAGCCAGCTGCGGGGAGTGAGACGCCCGGTTTTCCGCTGTTTCACATCTGCTCCCTCCCCGTTGTGCAAGGCTGTGCCCGGTGCTACATATATATTGAAGCAGGGGGCATCGGTATGAATCAGCATGGAAAGCTTCGAGACACGGCGCTGTTTTTTCTGGCTCTGGCAACGGGAATTCTGCCGTTTCTGGCCCCGGAAGCCTGCGGACAGGCACTCCGGGAGGGTCTGTCCCTCTGCGGCGGCCCGCTTTTGCTGTCGCTGTTTCCGTTTCTGGTGGTGTCAAGGCTCCTGATGCAGTGCCCCGGGGCTGAGATCCTGTCCCTGCCATTCCGGTCTGCCGCGCGATTGATCGGCATCCGGGCACCCTGCGCCGCGCGGGTACTCTGCATCGGGTTCCTGGGCGGGTTTGCCCCGGCGGCCTCCGCCGCTTCACAGGCAGTCCGCAGCGGGCAGCTGACGCCCCGGCAGGCTGATGCCCTGCTTCCGGCCTGTGTCTGCTCCAGCCCGTCCTTTGTGATCCTCACGGTGGGGCAGGCCCTGCTGGGCAGCGCAGAGCTGGGGTTCCTTCTGTTTCTGGCCCAGACTGCAGCCGGATACCTGACGGCAGCACTGCTCTGCCGCTGTGCGCCGGGCGTCTCTGAAGCCGGGATGCACCCGGTCCCCGCACAGGCAGAGCCGCCGCGGCTGGACAGGATCCTTGCCGATTCGTCTGTGGCGTATCTGAAGCTCTGCGGGTTCATCCTCTATTTCCGGATGCTGGCCGCAGGAGCCGGAGCACTGCTGCCGCCCGGGGCAGGAGTGTTCTGTGCCATGGTGCTGGAAGTCTGTTCCGGCTGCGACCTTGCTGCCCGCACCGGGCGGTGGGGGAGCCTGCTCTGCTGCGCTGCCCTGAGTGTGCAGGGCCTGTCCGTCCTGCTTCAGGTGCGCACCCTCTGCCCGCTCTCCATGACGCTGCGGCCGCTGTATCGGGCCCGCCTGCTCCATCTTCCGCTGTCGCTGGGGATCTTCTTCCTGCTTCTGCCCGGCGGGGAGCAGAGCGTGTTCAGCACCCTGCCGCCCCGGGTCATCCCCATGCTGCGGGTGCCGGTCGATTGTGCGCTTCTGGTTTTTGCGGGGTGCTGTCTGGCCGCCTGTGCGCTGACACGCGCCCTGTACCGCACCGAAGGAAAAAGTTCCGCCCGGGGTTGTATAAATTCGCAGCAAATGGTATAATAAGACGTAAGCATTCAGTGACAGGGAGACTTCCCTGAAAAGATGGAAATAAAACAAATGAGCCTTCGCTCATTTCAGATGGAGGACCATAGAATGGATTTACAGAATATGGATCTTAACGGCGGCAGCCTGCAAATTTCCACCGAGGTCATCGGCAAGATCGCGCGCTGCGCCGCACTGGAAGTGGACGGTGTGTCGGAGGTCTCCTGCGGCAAGCAGAACAAAAAGGTCAAGGATCTTCTGGCTGCGGCCAGCATCCAGCCGCCTGTCACCGTGGAGATGCGGGACGGCACCGCAGAGCTGACCCTGAACCTCGTGGTCCGCTTTGGTGTACGGGTCCCTGCTGTAGCCGAAAAGGTGCAGGAGAACGTCAAGACTGCGGTCCAGAACATGACCAATGTTACGGTCAGCCGGGTGAACCTTGTGATCGCCGGCCTTGCCGCTGAGGAACAGGAATAAGAGTTAAAAAGAGGAAGATTATGGAAAATATTTTGCCCCGTCGTGAAGCCCGCGAGAATGCGTTCCTGCTGGCTTTTTCGCAGACCTTTGGAGACGTCTCCCTGCAGGAGGCTCTGTCCAACCATGTGGAATGCGATGAAGAGCATCCGGTGGATGTGTTCGGTCAGAGACTGCTGAAGGCCTATTATGACCATACTGCAGAGGTGGATGACCTGATCCGGGATCATCTGCGCAACTGGACCATGGAGCGGCTGCCCCGCGTCAGTCTGACGGTGCTGCGTCTGGCACTGGCCGAGATGCTGTACGGCGACGAGCGCAAGCCCGGCGTTGTCATCAACGAGGCCGTGGAGCTGACCAAGAAATACGGTGCAGATGAGGACTACCAGTTCGTCAACGGCCTGTTGGGCGCGGTTGCCCGGGAGCAGGGGCTGGACACTGCGGATCAGACGGAGTCGGAAGAACAGTGAGCCACTATACACTGGGCATCGACACAAGCAACTATGCAACCTCTCTGGCGGTTTTTCACACAGCCGGAGAGGTTGTTTGCGCAAAGAAACGCTTTCTGCCGGTCAAGGAAGGCCAGCTGGGGCTGCGGCAGAGCGATGCTCTGTTTCACCACACGGCGGCCCTGCCCGAAATGCTGGAAGAACTGGGGCGGGAGTTTGACCTGACCCGGATCTCGGCAGTGGGCGTTTCTGAAAAGCCGCGTCCCGTGGAGGGAAGCTATATGCCCTGCTTCCTCGCGGGGGTCAGCGCGGCGACCGCCTTTGCGCAGGCACGGGGGATCCCGCTGATCCGCACGACCCATCAGCAGGGACACGCAGCGGCGGCGCTCTTTGCCGCAAAAGGGGAGGAACTGTTCCGGCAGAAGGTCCTGCTTTTTCATATCTCGGGCGGGACCACGGATTTGCTGCTCTGCGATCAGGTCCGGAACATCGACACCCTTGGCACCAGCACAGATCTTTATGCCGGACAGGCTGTGGATCGTGTCGGCGTAAAGCTCGGCTCTGGTTTCCCGGCGGGAGCAGAAGTCTCCCGGCTGGCCGCCCTGTGTGAAGAGCCCATCCGGCCGAAATCCAGTGTCCGGGGAATGCAGTGCAGCCTTTCGGGGCTGGAAAATCAGTGCAACGCTCTGCTGGCGGCCGGGAAAAGCCCGGAATATGTCTGCAAGTACTGCCTGCTCTGCGTGGCGGATACCGTGGTAAAAATGACAAAGGCTGCACAGAAGGAATATCCCGGCCTGCCGGTGGTCTGTGCGGGCGGCGTCATGAGCAGCGATATCATCCGCACCTGGGTACAGCAGCGGCTTCCGCAGGTCTTTTTCGTGCCGGGGCAGTATTCCAGCGACAATGCGATCGGCGTTTCGATCCTTGCAGCACGGGAGGCCGGATTATGGCTGAAGTGATCACCGTATCGGCCCTGAATCAGTATGTCAAACGCCTTTTGGACGTCGACGATGTTCTGTTTGATCTGGCCCTGCGGGGCGAGATCGCAAACTTTGTCCGGAATTCCAGAAGCGGCCACTGCTATTTTTCCCTGCGGGATGAGACCGCCAGCGTCAAAGCAGTGATGTTCCGCTCAGATGCCCGGCAACTGGGGTTCAGCCCGGAAGAGGGCATGAAAGTGGTGGTGCGCTGCCGCGCCACCCTGTATGAGCGGGACGGTGCATTCCAGGTCTATGTCAACGATATGTTCCCGGACGGCATCGGCTCGGCCCAACTGGCCTTTGAACAGCTGAAAGCAAAGCTGGAGAAAGAAGGCCTTTTTGCACAAGAGCATAAAAAGCCGCTGCCTGCTTTCCCGAAATGCATCGGCCTTGTCACCAGCAAAACCGGCGCTGCGCTGCAGGATATCCGGAACGTGATCGGGCGCCGCTGGCCCGCGGTGCGTCTGCTGCTGGCCCCGGTGAATGTGCAGGGCTTTGAGGCGGCGGACGAGATCGCCGCCGCCATCGACCGGCTGGACCGGAGTGGGCAGGTGGACGAGATCATCGTGGCCCGTGGCGGCGGCAGCCGGGAGGACCTGTGGGTCTTCAATGCCGAAAAGATCGCCCGGGCAGCATACCGCTGCAAAACGCCCCTGATCAGTGCAATCGGCCATGAGATCGATTTTACCATTCTGGATTTCGTGGCGGATCAGCGCGCGCCCACTCCTTCGGCGGCGGCAGAGCTTGCCGTGCCGGACCGGGCGGAGCAGGGACGAAAATTATGCAGTCTTGAAGAAAATATTCACAACTGTATCCAAAACCGGCTGGATTTATGCTATAATAGACTGGAACAGGCCGGTCAGCCTCTTTCCCGGGCCGGAATGGATGCCGCTCTGGCAGAGCGGCACGCCCGGCTGGAAGAGCTGACGGAGCAGCTGCAGACGGCTGTACAGAAGAAGAAAGCGGACAGCGAACTCCGGCTGCAGCATACCGCAGCGCTGACCGCGAGCCTGAGCCCTTATGGGGTCCTGGCCCGCGGGTACGCCATGGTGCAGGACAGCCGGGGCAGGATCTGCCCGCCGGATCGGCTGCAGCCCGGACAGAACTGCAGTCTCCGGGGAAGTACACATCGGATCACATGTACAGTCAGGACCGTGGAGGAACTGGATGAGAGTACCCAAAAGTTTTGAAGAGGGGATCGCCCGGCTGGAAGCAATCCTTGACCAGATGCAGCAGCCGGAAACGACGCTGGCGGAATCGGTCAAGCTTTATGCCGAAGCTGCATCCCTGATGGACTATTGTCACGGCACACTGGAAAAGGCCGCCTTACAGCTGGACGAGATCGATGCCCAGCGGGCACCCCGTCCGGATGCCGCACACTGAGGAGGAATGATTCATGGATTACGCGAAGCAGTATCAGGAATATCTGACCCGGGTCAACCGCGCACTGGAAGCAGCCTGCGCAGATTTTCTGCCAGAAGAGTCAGAAGTCTGCCGCGCCGCACGGTACAGCCTGCTGGGCGGCGGCAAACGGATCCGCGCCGTGCTGGTGCTGGCCGTCTGCGAGATGCTCAACGGCGATGCCGAAGCAGCCGACCGGTTTGCGGCGGCGGTAGAGATGCTGCACTGCTACTCGCTGATCCACGACGATCTGCCCTGCATGGACAATGATGACCTGCGCCGGGGCAGACCTTCCTGCCACAAGGCCTTCGGCGAAGCCACGGCCATGCTGGCCGGCGACGTGCTTCTGACCGAGGCTTTTGAGGTAATCGCCAACACTCCGGCTCCGGCCATCGTCAACGTGCGGGCTGCACAGGCACTGGGTGCCGGTGCAGGCAGCCGGGGAATGGTCTACGGGCAGGAGCTGGATCTGAAATATGAGGCCATGGCCGCCACGGAGGAACAGCTGCGCCTGATCCACCGGAACAAGACCGGTGCGCTGATCAATGCAGCGGTCCAGATGGGCGCTGCTGCCGCGCAGGCCAGCGAGGCCCAGTGCCGGAAGCTGGCTGAGTACGCCTTCGGGATCGGCCTGGTGTTCCAGATCGTGGACGACGTGCTGGATGTTACCAGCACCGCCGAGCAGCTGGGCAAGCCCATCGGCAGCGACAGCGAAAACGGCAAGACCACCTTCGTGACCCTGTACGGGGCCGAGGGGGCCATGGAGCTTGCCCGGAAACTAAATGACGAGACCTGCGCTTCCTTGCAGGCAGAGTTCGGCGAAAAGAGCGCCTTCTTGGGTCAGCTGGCCCGGGAACTTCTGGTACGCCGCAGCTGAACTGAAAAAATCAAGAAGGTGGACATACCATGCAATTTATCCATAGTATTCTTTCCCTCAACGAGATCCTGACCGTGTCGCTGCTGGCGTGGTTCGTGGCGCAGGTACTCAAGACCATCATCAACTTCATCCTCCTGGGCAAGTTCCAGCTGGAACGGATGTGGGGAGATGGCGGAATGCCCAGCGCCCACAGCGCGACGGTCTGTGCCATGGTCATTGCCACGGCCCGCAGCGAGGGGATCAACTCGGCCATCTTTGCGGTGGCGGCTGTGGTGGCCATCATCACCATGCACGATGCCATGGGTGTCCGCCGTGAGACCGGCGAGCAGGCCAAGGTCCTGAACAAGATGATCGAACAGTGGATCGATGTGACGGAGAAGAATTCTCCCTTCCTGCAGAATATGCACCTGAAGGAAATGGTGGGCCACACCCCGCTTCAGGTCCTGGCCGGTTTTCTGGTCGGTGTGCTGGTCGGCTTCCTCTATCCCATGGGCGTCTGAGCGCCTGACAAAACGTAAGAAGGACGTGAATCTATGCCTTTGCTGGAGAAAATTTCTCAGCCCGGTGACCTGAAAAAGCTGTCCGGACAGCAGACCGTGCAGCTTTGCGCGGAGATCCGGGAGTTTCTTCTGGAAAATGTCTCCAAGACCGGCGGCCATCTGGCCTCTAACCTGGGTGCAGTGGAACTGACGGTTGCCCTGCACCGGGTGCTGACCACCCCCACGGATGAGATCGTTTTTGACGTGGGACATCAGTGCTATACCCACAAACTGCTGACCGGCCGCCGGGAGGGCTTTGCCAAGCTGCGGCAGCTGGACGGCATTTCCGGTTTCCCCAACCCCAATGAGAGCGAACACGATGCCTTTATTGCCGGACACGGCAATACGGCGCTTTCGCTGGCGGTGGGCATTGCCTGGGCCAAAAAGCTGCGGGGAGAGCCGGGACAGGTCGTGGCCCTGATCGGAGACGGTGCCTTTACCGGCGGCATGGTCTACGAGGGCATGAACAATATCGGCGGACTGGATAACCTGCTGGTCATCCTGAATGACAACAAAATGTCCATCTCCAAAAACGTGGGCGCGCTTTCCCGGTATCTGAGCCATCTGCGCACCACAAGCCGCTATTACGACGCCAAGGAGAATGTGCGAACCTTCCTGGATGGTGTGCCTGTCATCGGGCCTCCGCTGAAATCCGCGATCCAGGGTGGAAAGACCATGATCCGCCGGGCCATGTATCATTCCACCATGTTCGAGGATATGGGCTTTCATTACTATGGCCCATTCGATGGAAACAACGAGCAGGAGTTGGAGGAAGTGCTGCGCGGCATCCATCAGCAGCCCGGCCCCCATTTCCTCCATGTGGTCACCAAAAAGGGCAAGGGCTATGCCCCTGCCGAAAACAACCCCGGGAACTTCCATGGCGTCTCGACCTTTGATCTGGTCAACAGCATCCCGGACCCGGAGGTGGCACCCAAAGAGTCCTTCTCCACAGTGTTCGGCAGTCTCCTGAATAAGGAGGGGGCCGAGAATGAGAAGATCTGTGCCATCACTGCTGCCATGAAGTACGGTACGGGCCTGCAGTTCTTCGCGCACACCCACCCGAAACGGTTCTTTGATGTGGGCATGGCGGAACAGCACGCAGTCACCTTCGCGGCAGGCCTTGCCAGTCAGGGGATGCTGCCGGTGGTCTGCATCTATTCCACCTTCCTGCAGCGCTCCTATGATCAGATCATCCACGATGTGAACCTGCTGCGGGAGAACGTGGTGTTTGCCATCGACCGTGCCGGGTTCGTTCCGGCAGACGGCGAGACCCATCAGGGCATCTTTGACCCGGCCTTCCTCAGCCAGGTAGGAATGCCGATCTATTCTCCCTCCAACTATGCAGAACTGCGGCACTGGCTGCCCATCCTGCTGGACGAAAAAATGGAGGGTCCCCGGGCCATCCGTTACCCCCGCGGAGGGGAAAGCTCCGTGCTGGCACAGTACGGCTGTACCGGCAAGGAGTACAACCGTCTCCACACAGCCCCCGGCGCAAAGATCGCCCTCGTCAGCTATGCCGACGAGGTGGAGGATGTGCTGGCCGCAGCGCAGCTTCTGGGGGAAGAAAACATCCCCTGCGACGTATACAAACTTGTAAAGATCTATCCCTTTACAGATGAATTCATCAACGAGATCGCACGGTATGACACCGTTTTGTTTGCGGAAGAGTGCGTAGCCTGCGGCGGCATCGGCGAACATCTCGAAACCGCGCTGCGCCGGGCCGGCTGGCAGGGCGTCTATCTCCACCGCGGTGTGGAGGATGTCCGTCTGCCCCACGCCACCGTGCCGCAGATCAAGGAAAGCACCGGTCTGGACGCCGCTCATCTGGCACAGACCATCCGTACATGGAAAGGAGCAAAAGCTTGAAGATTCGTTTGGATCAATATCTGGTTCAGCATGGTCTGATCCAGAGCCGGGAGCGGGCCAAGGCCATGATCATGTCCGGCGTTGTCTTTGTCAATGAACAGAAGGTGGACAAGGCCGGGGAAATGATCAAGGAGGACGCCAAGGTCGAGGTCCGCGGCCATGACATCGGTTATGTCAGCCGCGGCGGTCTGAAGCTGGAAAAGGCCATGCAGTGCTTCCCGCTGACCCCGAAGGGAAAAGTATGCATGGACATCGGCGCTTCCACCGGCGGCTTTACCGACTGCATGCTGCAGAACGGTGCCGTCAAGGTCTATGCGGTGGATGTGGGCTACGGTCAGCTGGCTTGGAGCCTGCGCACCGATGAGCGGGTGGTGAACATGGAGCGGACGAACATCCGCAACGTCACCCCCGAAATGCTGGAAGAACCCATCGAATTCTTCAGCGTGGATGTCTCGTTCATCTCGCTGCACCATATTTTCCCTGTGGCACAGCGCATCACAACGCCGGATGCCATGGGTGTTTGTCTGGTCAAGCCGCAGTTTGAAGCCGGCCGGGAGAAAGTCGGCAAGAACGGTGTCGTCCGGGACCCTGCTACCCATCGTGAGGTGCTGCACAATGCCATGGGCTACGCGGCTGCCAATGGATTCCGGGTCCGCGGGCTGGATTTCAGCCCCGTCAAGGGCCCCGAGGGCAACATCGAGTACCTGATGTTCGTCCAGAAGAGCGAGGAGCCCGGCGTACTGGAGGACTCTGCTGCAGAGCAGGTGGTGGCTGCAAGCCACTCCACGCTGGACCGCTGAAAATTTCCGGAAGGAGAAGCCCGCGATGACAGTTTACATCTCGCCCAACCCCGGCAAGGCCATGGCCTATGGGATCTCCCAGCGGGCAGCGCAGATCCTGTTGACGCATGGTGCGCAGGTGCTGATGCAGGACGGCCTGCAGGCAGAGTGCCTGACCATGGGGGTGCAGTATCTGCCCCAGAAGGAGTGTCTGGAGCGCACCGATGTCATCCTGACCATCGGCGGCGACGGCACGATCCTCCATGAGGCGAACCTCTCGCTGGAATACCACAAGCCCATCCTCGGCATCAACCTGGGGCGGTGCGGCTTTCTGGCCACCTGCGAAGTGGACGAAATGGAAAGCAAGCTGGCCGCCGTGGCCCGGGGAGAGTTCCTGCTGGACAACCGGATGCTGCTCTATGTCCGGGTCCTGGGGGACAACAGCTGGGCAGGCCATGCCCTCAACGATGTGGTCATCACCAAAGGCCGCCTGCAGCAGGCCATTGACTTCAGCATTTACTGCGACGATATTCTGGTGGAACACTACCGGGGCGACGGTGTCATTGTGGCTACGCCCACCGGTTCCACGGCGTATTCGCTGGCGGCGGGCGGGCCGATCCTGGATTCCCAGACCAAGGGCATCGTGGTGACGCCCATCTGCCCCCACAGCCTTGCCAGCCCGGCCATGGTCTTTGCGCAGGAGCGCAAGATCAACATCTGCGTCGGTCAGGTGGCCGAAGAAGAGGTCTTTGTCAGCTGCGATGGGGCAGCGGGATATTCGCTGCGGGCCGGAGCCACCGCGGAGGTGCGGCTGTCGGATCAGATCGTACAGCTCATCTCCTTCAGCAAAGCCGACCAGTTCCAGGCCATCGACCAGAAACTGCGCGGCAGACGATAACAGGACAGGAAGGGAGAGATCACAATGGGACGCAGCAGCCGAGGCGATGCCGGAAGCAAGCGGGAGCGTCAGCAGACGATCCTGCGGCTGATCCAGGAACACCCCATCAGCCGTCAGGAATCCCTGCTTGAATATCTGCGCGGCGAGGGGTTTGATGCAACGCAGGCCACCATCTCCCGCGATATCCGGGAGCTGAGTCTGGTCAAGGCGGCAACCTCTACAGGGTACCGCTATGTTTCCAGCCACAGCGAGACCCCGAACCCCAAAGTGCAGGGCCGGTTTGAGACCATTTTCCACGAATCGGTGCTGGGGGTGGATTTTGCCGGTCATGTGGTGCTGGTCAAATGCTACTCCGGCATGGCAAATGCCGCCTGCGAAGTTTTTGACGCCCTCAAGTGGAAAAATGTCGTCGGCACTCTTTCCGGCGATGATACCTTCCTGATCGTGGCCCGCTCGGAACGGGATGCCAAAACCATCTGCTCCGAGCTGGGGCATCACATCGGGCAGAAATAAAATGCGGGAGAGAACACCATGCTGAGCAGTCTGCAAATCGAAAACGTTGCAGTCATTCAGAAAGCCAACGTGCATTTTGAAAAGGGCCTGAATGTCCTGACCGGCGAGACCGGCGCGGGCAAATCGATCCTGATCGACTCCATCAATGCCATTCTGGGCAACCGGACCTCCCGGGATCTGGTGCGCACCGGGGCTTCCAAGGCGGTCATCCGGGCTGCCTTCGAGGATGTCCCCCCGGCCGTGCTGGACCGTCTGGAACAGGCCGGATATGAGCGCTCGGACGCTTTGACCCTCAGCCGCGAGATCACGGCCGAGGGCAAAAGCACCTGCCGGATCAACGGGATGCCGGCAACGGCGGCCATCCTGCGGGAGCTGTGCGGCGGACTGATCAACATCAACGGCCAGCACGATTCGGTGGGCCTGCTGAACCCGGCCCATCATGAGGGGATCTTGGATGCCTATGCCCAGAATCAGGCGGTCTATCAGGAATATTATACCGTCTACCGGCAGCTCATCAAGGTCAAGAAGGAACTGGACGCCATCATCACCGATGAGAGTGAAAAACAGCGGAAGATCGACCTTCTGAGCTATCAGGTGCGGGAGATCGACGATGCCGCCCTGACGGCCGGGGAGGAAGAAATGCTGGAAGCCCGCCGCAAGGTTCTCGCTAATGCTTCTACCATCCGGGAGCGCATTTCACAGTGTTACACACTTCTGTCCGGCGGGGATGACGTGCCCGGTGCCGTGGACCTGCTGGGGGAAGCTTCCAACGCCATTTCGGAAGCGGCGCAGCTGGATGACAGCCTTGCCGTCGGTTCCGGACAGCTGCTGGACTTGTACTATAATGCCAAGGATCTCTCGGCAGACCTTATCGGCCGGTTGGAAAGCTACGAGAGCAACGACGCCGAGCTGGATGAGATCGAGCAGCGGATGGACCTCATCTATAAACTCAAGCGGAAATACGGCAATACGGTGGAGGAGATCCTTGCCTTCGGGCAGCAGGCGCAGGCGGAACTGGAGCGCATTCAATCCTCACAGGAGCGGGCCGATCAGCTGCAGGCCGAAAAGCACCGCCTGTATGTTCTTGCGCGGGAAAAGGCGGAAGCCCTGACCCAGACCCGTCTGAAAGCCTTCGAGGAGCTGAACCGCCGCATCTCCGGGACGCTGGATTTCCTGAACATGCCCGGCGTCCGGATGACCCTCCGCCATGCCCGGGGGCCGCTGGCCAGCCATGGTCAGGACAGTGTGGAGTTCTACATCTCGACCAACCCCGGCGAGGCCCCGAAGCCGCTGGCCAGGATCGCTTCCGGCGGCGAACTGAGCCGCATCACCCTGGCCATCAAGAATGCGATGGCAGATAAAGATGCCGTACCCACCGTGATTTACGATGAGATCGACAGCGGCGTGTCCGGCAAAGCCGCCAGCCGCATCGGAGAGGTGCTGAAGCAGAGCGCAGCAGGACATCAGATCCTCTGCATCACGCACACGGCACAGATCGCAGCACTGGCCGACTGCCATCTGCTGATCCAGAAGAACATTACCAACGAGCGCACCTATACCGAGATCCATCCGCTGGATACGGAGGGCCGGGTGGATGCGCTGGCACACATCATTTCGGGCGACCATGTGACCGAGCTTTCCCGCGCCAATGCCCGGGAAATGCTGGGCATTGCAGGTCAGGAAACCCGGCATTGACAACCCGCTTGGATTGTGATAAACTAAACCCTGTTGAAAGGCAATGATGGGAACGAGTAGCCTGAAATGTTCTGCCCAGAGAAGCCCCGGTCGGTGAAAGGGGCCGCAGAGCAGCAGGGGAAATACCTCCCGGAGCTGCAGGCTGAATGCCCTTTTGGGGCCAGTAGGCTGTGCCGCGTGCGAGCGTTACAAACGCAGAGTGTCCTTCGTCTCTGAGAAGCGCACTCGTGAGGCCGTACTCCGTGAGGGGACGGCAAACAGAGGTGGTACCGCGATTTTCTCGCCCTCTGCCAAATTCATTTTTGGCAGAGGGCATTTTTCTGTCCTCTGCCCGCACAAAACAGGAGGAACGATTTATGACTCTGTACGAAGAACTCAAGGCCCGCGGTCTGGTGGCCCAGATCACAGATGATGAGATCATCGACCTCATCAACAACGGCAAGGCAACCTTTTACATCGGTTTCGACTGCACGGCCGACAGCCTGACCGCCGGCCATTTCATGGCCCTGACCCTGATGAAGCGTCTTCAAATGGCAGGCAACAAGCCCATTGCCCTGATCGGCGGCGGCACCACCATGATCGGCGACCCCTCCGGCCGTACCGACATGCGCAAGATGCTGACCAAAGAGGACATCGCCCACAACGCAGCCTGCTTCAAGAAGCAGATGGAAAAGTTCATCGACTTCTCGGACGGCAAGGCCCTGATGCTGAACAATGCCGACTGGCTGCTGAACCTGAACTATGTGGAGCTGCTGCGCGATGTGGGTGCCTGCTTCTCCGTCAACAATATGCTGCGCGCCAAGTGCTATGAGCAGCGGATGGAGAAGGGCCTGTCCTTCCTGGAATTCAACTACATGATCATGCAGAGCTACGACTTCTACTACATGTTCCAGCACTACGG
>CAKSZU010000023.1 GCA_934526125.1 uncultured Faecalibacterium sp.
CTTAAACAGTATACCATACTGTCTAACAAATGGGGTGCAGTTCAGAATGACATCGGGGGTGCTTTTATGGTTTGTTTTAAGAAAGCTGTACGGCTTCCAGGACACGGACGCCTTCCTGCTCCAGGACGGAGCGGAGGGCTTCCAGATAGCCGGGCTTGTCCACCTTGTTCTCGATGCAGCAGGTCAGCACACCGTGCAGGCTGGTGACCTCCATGGCAAGGGACGCGCCGTCCGGCAGCACCCAGGTCTGGAAATCGGTCAGGTACTGTTCCAGCTCCGGGCTGCGGGGCAGCAGGGGGCTGCCGATGTAGCTGACCCAGAAATCTGCGGGGAACCCGCTGATGTACTCGCCCATCTGGAAGATCCGCTTTTTGATCTTCAGGGCGGCTTTCTGGCGGAACACCTGATAGACCCAGCCCATCTGTTCCGCCATCCGGAACAGGCGGCGCTCCGGGGTCAGGCTCTGCCGGATGTCCTGATCCAGCTGCCGGACAAAGCCGTGGAGCCGGGTTCCCGGCTCCAGATGCAGGGGCAGTTGGAAGGACGCGATGCAGTTGTACAGGGCGTTGGGCACCCCCAGCGCGGCGCGGGTGTCGGCGGCGCAGCTGTAGATCAGCTCGTCCTTTTCCAGATAGCGCTGGGCGGCCTGACAGGTCAGCCCCATCAGGGCGCTGAAAGGCCCAACGCCCTCCCGCACGGCCAGATCCACAAGGCTCTGGCGGTCCATCCGCAGGCGGAGGAAATGGGGTGTGCCCTCACTGATCTGCAGCACGTCCTTCTGCAGGTCGTTGGCCACCTGACTGTCCGGGAAGCGGGCCAGCAGCTCCTCCACGTCATAGGGCGGGTCGGAGGCCAGCACCCCGCAGGCAAAGCCTGCGTCATACTTCAGGTTGCAGTAGAGACTGAGCAGCAGGGTGAAAAAAGGCGAACCGCCCCGGCCGTCGGCCAGAAAATGGAACCAGTCCAGATAGATGGTATCCCCCTCCCACCCGAGGGAGAAGAGATAATCCTCCGTTTCCTCGGGGATACGGGGCTGGACGCTGCCCTGCCGCACCCGGCAGGGCGCATCATTGGGTTCCAGATGGGCTTCCCGCTTTTCCCAGACCACCCGGCAGAAATAGTATTCCGCCAGTGGACGGGCCGCGTCCAGCGCTTCCTGCAGCAGGACCGGGTCCACGGGGTCTCGCAGACTGGCCTGATACCGGCAGAGGACCTGATTTTCACGATAATAATAGACGATGCCCTGAAACACCGCACACTGCGCAGCATCCATCCGGCCTTACCCCGCGTTTTCCGCCAGATAATCTGCCAGGTCGCTGATGGTCACAAAATTGCGCAGCTCCTTTTCCGGGATGCGCAGACCAAAGGTCTCCTCCAGATCGGCCACGATGGTCAGGATCTCCATGGAGGACAGATCCAGATCGTCCATCAGAACGCTGTTTTCATTGACATCCTCGGGCGAGATCTCTGCCACATCCTCCAGAATTGCCAGGATCTGAGACACGATTTCTGCTCTTTCCATCAAAAAATCTTCCTTTCCGTGAGGGATTTTTCTGTCGCCTTACCGGGCGCAGCTTCAGTATGCCACCCAGCGGGCCGTTTTAACCATCCCGGGCCTGCATACCGTTTTTATAATACCTGTTTCAGGCCGGAATTGCAACCGGAATGCCGCTGTTTTCTGCCTTTTTTCGCAATCAGCGCAGCAGCTTGCCCACCGCGTTCCGCGGCAGGGGCTCGGCGCTGAACTCCACCGCTGTGATCCGCTGGTACAGCGGCAGGGTACGGTTCAGCCCGGTGAGGAAAACCCGGACCTCCGCCTGCTTTTCCTCGGCACAGCAGATCAGCGCGCCGATCTTTTTGCCCATTTCCTTGACCACGCACTCCTGCACCTCAGGGCAGGCGCTGAGCTTTTTTTCCAGCTCCTCGGGGCTGACGTTCTCGCCGGTACCCAGAATGATCAGGTTCTTTTTCCGGCCCACCATGTAGTAATAACCGTCCTCGTCCTCACGGGCCAGATCGCCGGTGTGGAGCCAGCCGTCTTTGTCGATGATCTCAGCGGTGGCTTCGGGGTCCTTATAGTAGCCCAGCATGACGCAGCCGCCCCGGATGCAGATCTCGCCGGTCTCATCCAGCTTGTACTCACAGTGGCCGTCCGGCCTGCCCAGCGCCCGGATATGGGGCTCTGTCTGGGCGTAGTTCACCAGACCATCGCCGCAGGTCTCGGTCATGCCGTAGCACTGGGTGATGTACATGCCGTTTTCCACCAGCCCCAGCAGCACCTCGCTGTCAAACATGGCTGAACTGCCGCAGGGGTTCCACAGACCGTTCAGCTTGTCGGCGCGGCCGCGCTTGACATCCTTATAAATAGACTCCATCAGCACCGGGGCCACGGCAATGGCATCGCTGTGCATCAGGCCCAGATCCCGGTAGAAATTCCGCAGGTCACTGCAAAGGTTCAGGGCCCAGCCCTTGAAGGGCCAGGAGAACAGACAGATAAAGGTGCCCAGATGGAACAGGGGCAGGATAGCAAAGTTGCTCAGGGCCTCTTCGGTCCGCTGGGGCAGATGCTCCTGCCGGAAAGCCATCATATGGTCGCCCATGGCAACGTGCATCTGCATCACGGTAAAGAAGTTCCGCTCTGCCAGCATCACGGCCTTGCTGCGGCCGGTGGTACCGGAGGTGAACAGCATGACCATCAGGGCATTGGGGTCGATCTTCTTTTCCAGCCCGCCGGGGGCGGTGTCCTTCCAGACATCCATCGGCTGCAGGCGCTCCCCATACGCAGCCTCCAGCTGCGCCCGGCAGCCGTAGTCCACCCCATCATTCAGGATGAGGGCCGGCTCTGCCAGCTCCAGCTCCCAGCTCAGCTCGTCCCAGGTCTTTTTCTGGTTCATCGTCACCAGAACAGCCCCGGCCAGCACAGCACCAAAGGTATTCACGCCGTACTCATAGCAGTTTTTGCTCAGCAGGGCCACCCGTTTGCCCGCGATGTCCGGGATATTCCGGGCAAACCATGCGGCGGCCCGGCGGATATCCTGCACATATTCGGCATAAGTGCGCTGCTGTACGGCTCCGGTGGCATCGTCCACCCAGCGGAAGGCGATCCGCCCGGGGAATTCCTGCTCCATTGTCCGGGTGACAAGATCATAGACATTGTTTACCATGGTCTGCTCCTTTTGCTCCCGTTTGGTTTTACTTGCGCAGCAGTTTGCCCAGCGCGTTGCGGGGCAGGGGCTCGGCGCTGCACTCCACCACGGAGATGCGCTTGTACATGGGCAGGGTGCGGTTCAGCTCGGTGACAAAATCCTTCACCTGCTGCTGCTTGTCATCCTCACAGCAGACCACGGTGCCGATCTTCTTGCCCATCTCCTTGACGATGCACTCCTTGATGGCATCGCACTTGCGCAGCAGCTTTTCCAGTTCCTCGGGGCTGACGTTTTCGCCGCTGTCCAGAATGATGAGGTTCTTCTTGCGGCCGGTCATATAGTAGTAGCCTTCCTCGTCCACGCGGGCCAGGTCGCCGGTGTGGAGCCAGCCGTCCTTGTCGATGGCTTCCGCGGTGGCCTCGGGGTCCTTATAGTAGCCCAGCATCACGCAGCCGCCGCGGACGCAGATCTCGCCGGTCTCGTCCACCTTGACCTCACAGAAGCCGTCCGGCTTGCCCAGGGCACGCAGGTGGTCGCCCTCCTGGGCAACGTTCAGCAGGCCGTAACCGGCCAGCTCGGTCATGGAGTAGCACTGATTGATATAGATGCCGTTGTCCACCAGGTAGTTCAGGATCTCCGGGTCCAGGATGGCCGAGCTGCAGCTCAGGTTCCACAGGCCGTTCAGCCGCTCCTTGTGGCCGCGCCGGATCTCGTTGTAGATCATCTCCACCAGCACCGGCGGGGTGGACATGGCATCGCTGTGCATCAGGCTCATATCCCGGCGCAGGTCCCGGGCATCGCAGCAGAGGTTCAGGACCCAGCCCTGGATGCCGTAGACGAAATAGCAGATGAAGCCTGCCAGATGGAACATGGGCACCAGCGTGAAGTGGGCAATGGTCTGGTCCAGATACTCCGGGGCCAGCTTCTCCTCAATCTCCGGAATGATGCTCTGGCCATTGATGTACATTTGGACGGCCGTGAAGTAGTTCTTCTCTGACAGCATGACGCCCTTGCTGCGGCCGGTGGTGCCGGAGGTGAACATCAGCATCAGCAGGGCCTCATGGTCGATGCGGTTTTCCAGCGCAGCCGGGGCGGCGCCCTTCCAGGCGTCCATGGGGCGCAGCTTCTCTCCGTAAGCAGCTTCCAGCTGGGCGCGGTATCCGTAGTCGATGCCGTCGTTGAAGATGAGGTCCGGCTCTACCAGATCCAGCTCGTACTCCAGCTCCGGCCAGGTCTTGCCCTGGTTCAGAGTCACGATGACTGCCCCGGACATCATGGTGCCGAAGGTCACCACGCCGTATTCATAGTTGGTCCGGCTCAGGATCACGACCTTTTTCTCCCGGCACTCCTGCAGCTCCTGCTGCAGGTAGCCGGTCATGGTCCGGATATCCTGCACATACTGTGCATAGGTCTTTTCCACCACGGTATCCTTGCCTTCCACATAGCGGAACGCCACCCGGTCGGCATATTTATTTTGCATGGCGCTGACCATATCATACACGGTCATGGGCATCTGTGCTGCCGTCACGACCCGGTTCGCAACTTTCTTTTCCATCCGAAAACACTCCTTGTTCTGTTTGTTTTTCCTGCGGCTCCCTGTTTCTGGAAGCATCTGGAACATCTGAGACTCAGTATACCGCAGGTTCTGCGTAAAAGCAAGATTTAATTGCACAAATATGCAACTTTAGCTTGCACTCAATCTGTGCATCTGGATGTAAATCCTGCCTTTTGTTGCGGAAGACCGCCGGGTGTGGTACACTTTTGTCCGGAGCCGTGCCCCGGGGTGCGGCCCCGGCTGCACAGGCCGCGGTTTCATTGACAGCAGCCGCAAAAAGCATTATACTGATTATAAATCTCTCGATTTTTCCATATTTTTCAACATTCTGCGCCTGAAATCCGGCAATTCTGCCCTCCCGGGGTGATCTGCGGCGCAAAGGAGGACCTTTTCATGAAGGGAACCAGACCCCGCACCGCAAATTCTCTGGGCATGTTCGATCTGCTGAAGGGCATCGGAATGCTGACCATTGTGTTCGCCCACACCGGCGAACTCTACCCGATGGGTGCTGCCAGCGGCATCAACCCGCTGACCTTTTTCATGTTTGCTTATCGTGAAGCCCTGATGGCCGCCTTCTACATCGCCAGCGGCTACGGCTTCCGCAAGCGCTCCCTCGGCAAGTGCATCGATCAGCAGGTCAAGACTCTGCTCAAGCCTTACATCTATACAGGCCTTGCCACCAGCGGGTTCCACCTGCTGATCCATTACCTCATGTTCGGCGATCTGACGGCCTCCCTCCGCGAGACGGGCAAGGTGCTGGGCGGTTTTGCGCTGGGCCTGCCCCACACGGCAGAGTATTTCGGCCAGACCTTTTTCTCCTGCGGCCCCATGTGGTATCTGCTCTCGCTGATGATCGCATGGATCCTGCTGGACCTGATCCTGAATATCTTCCCCGAGGCCTACATAAACTGGGCAGTACTCGGAGTCATGCTCCTGGGCTGGGGCATCTGCATCACCTGGGATGCTCCCTTCTGCATCGGGCAGGGCATGGTCACCGTCCCAGCCCTCTATGTCGGGTATCTGGCCAAGAAGCACAAACTCTTTGAAAAGCCCCTGCCGCCGCAGCGGCGCCGGGGGATGCTGGCCGCCGCCGCTGCGGTGGCAGTGCTGGTGCTGGTCACCCAGCGCACCGACTGCGTCTCCATGTCCGAGTGGACCCTGGGCCCTGTCAGCATCCTGCTGGACGCCGTCACGGGTCTGGGCATCCTGTGCATCGTGATCTGGTTCCAGCGCAAGGTGGACAACCTGCTGACCCGGGGCATCCAGGCCATCGGCCGCCGGTCGCTGTACATTTTCTGCATCCACACCGTGGAGCTGACGGCCATTCCCTGGTATCTGATGCCCCCGAAGTTCGCCGCCCATCCGGTGGTGGGCATGATCCTGCAGTTCGCCCTCTCCATGGGCTCCGTGCTGCTGATCTGCGAGCTGTTCGTCCGCCGCCGCGACTTCCGGTTCTGGCTTGCCTCCCGCAGGAAACAGACCCGGCAGGACACCGGCCGTGAACAGCATTATGCGGCAAAACACTGAATCACACAGGGGGAACTCCCTGTTCAAGGAATCAAAAAAATGAGGAGAATCCGGTTATGAACAATGCAGCTCCTGAGAACACCGCGTCCCTGCAGGGCAGGATCGACGATCTGGAACAGCAGCTCCGGCTGGCAGACGAGGGCAACGCCCGGCTGGCCGCCCGCTGCCTGAGCCTGGAGCAGGAGGTACAGACCTACCTTGCCGCCCATGCCCCCCACGAGAAGCAGACGGATTCGCCTGCCCTGCTGCAGCCCGTGATCTATTACAACACGGGCTTCGGCTTCTCGGAAAAGGAGATCCTGCGCTCGAAAGACTGCAACGTGGATCTTCTGAACAACCTTGTCTCCGCCGTGTTCGAGCTGCCTGCGGCTGCGGTCGGGCTCCGGCTGGACCCCGGCGAGCTGCCCTGCTGCCTGGCACAGGTCGGCTTTTCTGACGACCGGGTGCTCTGGCACCCCGTCAACGGCATCCCCCTGAAAAACGACAGCGTCCTGTTCCTGAACAACGACCCCAACTGTCTGCTGGACGGGGTGTCCCCCTTCCCGGCCGGGATGAAGCTGACGGTGAACTACCGCTACTACCCGCTGGAAGATCTGCTGAACGAGCCGCTGTTCCTGGCCGTGCTGGAAAGCGTCCGGCAGCTGGACCAGAACAAGAACAGCGAGCTGCAGCACATCGCCGCCCTGGAGCAGGCTCTGCAGGACGCCGGTGCCGCACAGCAGCAGACGTCCGCCGCCCTGCAGAAGACCATTGCCGAGCTGCAGCAGAAAAACTTTGAGCTGCAGGCAAAGAGCCAGGCCTATGAGGCCTCGCTGGAGAGTGTGCTGTCCAGCCGGAGCTGGAAGCTGACCTCGCCCATCCGCCGCCTGCTGGGGCTGTTCCATCGCAGCAACGGGACGGAGGGACAGCAGTAATGTACAGCAGTTACAGTGCCCTGCAGCGGAAACAGCTGGCCGCGCAGGCTTATACCGACACCCAGAGTACCTATCTTCTGGTCTATGCGCCCAACCGGCACACGGTGCTGCAGGCCGCACTGGCCGACCAGCTCCACCGCAAGTTCCGCCTTGTGACCCGGCTGGAGCCGGAGCTGACGGACAGCGCGGCCGGTGTGCTGCTGGTCTCGGAGGATGTGGAGTGCATGTCCACGACCCTGATGTATTTTGCAAAAGCTTTGCAGGAGGGTGCCGACTACGTCATCTGCGATGCCGTGTTCGGCTTCGACGGCAAAACGGCCCTCTACCGGAGCCGCGAACACCTGCCGGGTGCCCGCTTTGCTCTGGTCAGCCGGGACCTGCTGACCCGCTGCCGCGCAGCCGCCCGGGACCCGGAGGATGTGGCCGAGCTGCTGGCGCTGGCCGCCCGGCTCTGCACGGCACCCATCAGCATCCCGCAGGCCCTGCTCCATTATCAGCGGGGCATCTGCGCCGAAGACGCCTTCTCGGTCTCCGGACGGCGGGCCTTTGTCATGAGCCATGTGCTGGATATGACCGGCGCACCCATCGTGCTGGTCAGCGCCATCCCGGTGCTGCGCAGCATGGGCTATGAAGTGGTCGTATTGGGCCCCTCGGACGGCGGCTCCCTGCAGCTGTTTGTGGACGCCGGGGCCTCCGTCATCACCCACCCCGAGATGCAGACCTCGCCGGAGCTGTGGGGGCTGGCCCTTTCCTCGGATGTGGTGCTGGCCAACACGGTAGTGATGGCCCGGGCGGTCCGCACCCTCAGCGGTGCACCGGTGCCGGTGCTGTGGTGGCTCCACGATGCCTTTGTGGGCTACCCCCACATCGCCTATCAGATCCCCACTAAACTGGACAGCAACGTGAAGATCTACTCGGTGGGCCAGCACGCCGCCAACGCCATGCACACCGTCCGCCCGGACTTCCCGATCCGTCAGCTGGTCTACGGCCTGCCGGACTATGCACAGGAAGACTTCGTCCGCTCGGATCTGGGCTATGACCACGGCCGGCCCCTCTTTGCCACGGTGGGCTCCTTTGAGCGCCGGAAAGGCCACGACATCTTCTGTCATGCCATCCGGATGCTGGCCCCCGAGGTGCGGGAAAAGGCTTCCTTCCTCTTTGTCGGCAAGGCGGCTGATAAGGAGATGATGGACACCGTCCGGGACCTGACCACCGACTACCCCGAAAATGTCTTTTACTGCAAACGCCTGTCCCGGGACGAGATCAAGAGCCTGATGGAGCAGTGCAGCTGTCTGGTCTGCGCTTCCCGCGATGACCCCATGCCCACCTTCGTCACCGAGGGTCTGATCTTCGGCAAGCCTGCCATCGTCTCGGAGCATACCGGCACCGCCGGGCTGATCACCGAGGGCGTGGACGGCTTCGTCTACCCCGACGATGACCCCGCCGAGCTGGCAAAGCGGCTGACCTTTGCCATCGAGCACCCCGACAAGCTTTCGTCCATGCGGACAGACTGCCGTAAATTGTACGAAAAGTATTTTTCCAAGGCATCCTTCGAGCATGCCCTGGCCGAGGCTGTCCGGGACCTGACCGGAACAGCCGCCCCGCAGTCCTGAACGCCCCCGCGCTCCCCTGCGGGGGAGCGCTTCTTTTTGGATTCTTTTATCGAAATATGTCGCTCTGTATATTTTCTTTTATCACACGATGCGATCTGACGGAAAAAATTTTACCGCAGTTCACAAAGCGTACCCGGCGGTGTGCTATACTTCCGGTATGCGGAGAGCGCACAGACCGCCCCCGTTCCGTAAAGAAAGGAGCATATTTCGATGAATCAGACCACCGTCCCGCAGCAGCCTTCCCGCAAAAAGACCCTGTTCTCCCTGCTGGTGCTGCTGGCGCTGACCTGTGTCGTTGTTTTTATTTTCCGGAGCCACTGGGCCGAGATCTCCTCGGCGCTGGCGCAGCTGTCCGCCGGGCAGGTGCTGCTGGTGCTGGCCATCGGCCTGACCTACCCTCTGATCGAGGGTGTCGTCAGCTGGGACATCGTCCGGAGCCGCCTGCCGGGGTTCCGGCTGCGGAACGGCTTCGGGAACTCTTTCATGGGTACCTTCGGCAATGTGGTCTGCCTGGGTGCCGGTGCCGTCCCCATGCAGTCCTACTACCTGTACCGCTGCGGCCTGCCGCTGGGCACCGGCGTGGGGCTGATGACCCTGCAGTATGTTTTCCATAAGTCCGCCGTCCTGCTCTATGCCACGGTGATGCTCCTGCTGCAGCACCGGTGGCTCGCCGCCAACACCTCCGGCGTCATGACCTATCTGCCTGCCGCCTACTGCGTGGTGGCCGCCGTCATCGCGGCGCTGGTGCTGCTCTGCGTTTCGCCGCTGATGCAGCGGCTGGCGCGGTGGGCGCTGGGCTATCTGCCCAAGACGGAAAAATGGCAGCTCCGCCGGGAGAGCTGGCTGGAGCAGCTGGACAATCTCAGCCGGGAGAGCCGCCATCTGCTGGCCGACAAGCGCCGGTGCGGTCGGCTTCTTGCCCTGCAGGGAGGCAAGCTGTTTCTGATGTTCACCCTGCCCTGGTTCTGCATCCGGTTCATGGGGCTGTCCTGCGGACTGGATTTCTGGCAGGTGCAGCTGCTCACCAGCCTGATGCTCTTCCTTTCCAACGCCCTGCCCAATGTGGCGGGCATGGGCTCCATCGAGACCGCTTTCCTGCTGGTCTTCGGCAGCTTCATGACCCGGGGCGAGGCCATGAGTACCCTGATGCTCTTCCGCATCGCCAGCTACTATTTCGTATTCGCCGCCAGCGCCGTGGGCACCTTTGCCGCACAGAAACATCTGGATCAGAACGATCCATCCTGAGAAAGGTGATCTTATGACCAAACGGGATCTTCGCTTTTACATCACCGTCGCTTTCTGCCTGCTGCTGTTTGCGGTCCTGTTCCTTTCCAGCCGCAGGATCGACCTCAAGGCGGATATCGCCCGGAGTTCTGCCGTCTCCGCCAGCATCGAGGACACCGTCCTCCTGAGCCCGCCGGAGATCTCCTCCAAGCTCTTCACCGCGGACGATGGCCCGGATTCGGTCTACCTGAAGCTTTCCGGCATCCTGCAGAAAACCGACTGCTACAAGCGGTTCAACCAGAATGCTGTCTCCTACTCCCACGATGAAGAAGCCCACTGCGTCACCCTCCGCTACTCCAACGACGCCGGGCAGACCTTGCTGTTCACCGTCTACTCCGACGGCGTCTGTCAGGTCAACAGCTCCTTTGTCCTCCTGCACTCTGCAGAAGGCGGGGCCGCGGAACTCTATCAGATTTTGCGGGATCTGGTGGCGTGAAATTTGCATAAAACAAAAATCGGGGCACTCAGGTGGTCAAGCTGAGTGTCCCGTTTTTGTTTCTGTTTTTTTCGCAGGAGCTGCCGTACCAGAGCCGCCCCTGCCGCGCAGGAGAGAGCGGAGCAAACCAGAATGCCGCCCCCTGCCAGAAGAAAAAGAGAGTATGGAATGGAGGAATCAGACCTCTTGCAGAAGGTCTGTCAGCCTCGGTTAGATTTGACTAACCTTGCCGTGACAACAGGATATCATAGTTTGTCATGGCTGTCAAGCCCTGATTTGAAATTTCCTGAAAAAATTTTCGCCGCCCTTCTTCCGGCCAAAAAATCGCCCGGTTTTGTACAGGGTGCCGGAAAAGCTTTCTTGCCTTTGTGTAAAATCCACTGCTTTCCTCTTGCTTTTTGGCCGGATGCTTGTTATTATAATACTAGGCTGACGGGGCGGGTGAACTGCCTGCACCGGCGACCCAAACCGATCCGCCCCCAGAAAGCCGCCACGAGAGCGGTTTTTCAAAGGCTCAACAGTTAGATTGCGCTAACCAGCGCATGGAATGGAGCAAGGAGGTTCCAATGATCAATTTTGAACAGTGGGAAGGCTTTGAAGGCCGCATCTGGAAAGAGGAAGTCAACGTGCGCGACTTCATCCAGAAGAACTACACCCCGTATGACGGCGACGAGTCTTTCCTGGCAGGCCCCACCGAAGCCACCGACAAGCTTTGGGGTGCTTTGCAGAAGCTGCAGAAAGCCGAGCGCGCCAAGGGCGGTGTGCTGGACATGGAGACCGAAGTCGTCAGCGGCCTGACCGCCTACGGCCCCGGCTATATCGACGAGGACCTGAAGGATCTGGAGCAGATCGTCGGCCTGCAGACCGACAAGCCCCTGAAGCGTGCCTTCATGCCCTACGGCGGCATCAAGATGGCCGAGCAGGCCTGCACCACCTACGGCTACCAGCCCAGCGAGGAGCTGCACAAGATCTTCACCGACTATACCCGCACCCACAATCAGGCCGTGTTCGATGCCTACACCCCCGAGATGAAGAAGGCCCGCCACACCCACATCATCACCGGCCTGCCCGACACCTACGGCCGCGGCCGCATCGTGGGCGACTACCGCCGGGTGGCCCTGTACGGCATCGATGCCCTGATCCAGTTCAAGCAGGAGGATTTTGCCAACTGCGGCGACGGCACCATGACCGATGACGTCATCCGCCTGCGGGAGGAGATCGCCCGGCAGATCAACGCCCTGAAGGGCATGAAGAAGATGGCCCAGGCCTACGGCTGCGACATCTCCCAGCCCGCAAAGAACGCCAAGGAAGCCTGCCAGTGGCTGTACTTCGGCTATCTGGCCGCCATCAAGACCCAGAACGGCGCCGCCATGAGCGTGGGCCGCATCTCCACCTTCCTGGATATCTACATCCAGCGGGATCTGGACAAGGGCATCCTGACCGAGAGCCAGGCCCAGGAGCTGATCGACCACATGGTCATGAAGTTCCGGATGGTCAAGTTCGCCCGCATTCCCAGCTACAACCAGCTGTTCTCCGGCGACCCCGTCTGGGCCACGCTGGAAGTGGGCGGCATCGGCATGGACGGCCGCAGCATGGTCACCAAGAACTGCTACCGCTTCCTCCACACGCTGGAGAACATGGGCCCCGCTCCGGAGCCCAACCTGACCGTACTCTACTCCTCCGCCCTGCCCGAGAACTTCAAGAAGTACGCCGCCAAGGTGTCCATCAACACCAGCTCGGTCCAGTACGAGAACGATGACGTCATGAAGCCCGTCTGGGGCGATGATTACTCCATCTGCTGCTGCGTGTCTGCCACCCAGACTGGCAAGGAGATGCAGTTCTTCGGTGCCCGCGCCAATCTGGCCAAGTGCCTGCTGTACGCCATCAACGGCGGCGTGGACGAGAAGAGCCATGAGCAGTGCGGCCCCAACTACGCCCCCATCACCAGCGAATACCTGAACTATGACGAGGTCCTGCCCAAGTATGTCCAGATGCTGGACTGGCTGGCCGGCCTGTACGTCAACGTGCTGAACCTGATCCAGTATATGCACGACAAGTACTACTATGAGGAAGCCGAGATGGCCCTCATTGATACCGATGTCCGCCGTACCTTTGCCACCGGCATCGCAGGCTTCTCCCACGTCATCGACTCCCTGAGTGCCATCAAGTACGCTAAAGTCAAGGTGGTGCGCGACGAGACCGGTCTTGCCACCGGCTTTGAGGTGGAGGGCGACTTCCCGAAGTACGGCAACGACGACGACCGCGCCGACGAGATCGGCGTCTGGCTGCTGCGCACCTTCCTGGAGATGATCAAGAAGCGCCACACCTACCGCAACTCCGAGGCCACCACTTCCATCCTGACCATCACCTCCAACGTGGTGTATGGCAAGTACACCGGTGCCCTGCCCGACGGCCGCGCCGCCTTCACCCCGTTTGCTCCGGGTGCAAACCCCAGCTACGGCGCTGAGCAGAACGGCCTGCTGGCCTCCCTGAACTCGGTGGCAAAGCTGCCCTACCACTGGGCACTGGACGGCATCTCCAACACCCAGACCATCAACCCCGACGCCCTGGGCCACAGCGAGGGTGAGCGCGTGGAGAATCTGGTGCAGGTCATGGACGGCTACTTCGATCAGGGTGCCCACCACCTGAACGTCAACGTCTTCGGCAAAGAGAAGCTGCTGGACGCCATGGAACACCCCGAGAAGGAAGAGTATGCAAACTTCACCATCCGCGTCTCCGGCTACGCGGTCAAGTTCATCGACCTGACCCGCGAGCAGCAGATGGACGTCATCTCCCGCACCTGCCATGCCGTCCTGTAACCCGGTCGGTTACGTCCACTCTCTGGAATCCTTCGGCTCGGTGGACGGGCCGGGGGTCCGGTTCGTGGTTTTCCTGCAGGGCTGTGCCCTGCGCTGCAAATACTGCCACAACCCCGAGACCTGGGGCCCGGGCGGCGAGGAATGGACCCCGGAGAGTCTGTTCCAGCGCGTCTGGCGCTACCGCAACTACTGGGGCAAAAAGGGCGGCATCACAGTCAGCGGCGGCGAGCCGCTGCGGCAGATGGAGTTTCTGACGGCCTTCTTTGCGCTGGCCCGGAGCAAGGGCGTCCACACCGCGCTGGACACCGCCGGGCAGCCCTTCCGGCCCGATGACCCGGACTATCTGGCCGCATTCGACCGGCTGATGGCTTCCACGAGTCTGGTCATCCTGGACCTCAAGGAGATCGACCCGGAGCGCCACCGCCAGCTCACCGGGCAGGACAACGCCAACATCCTTGCCATGGCCCGGCACGTTTCCGATCTGGGCGTCCCGCTCTGGATCCGGCACGTTCTGGTGCCCGGCCTCACCGACGACGAGGAGGGTCTGCGCAGGACCGCGGACTTTATCCGCAGTCTGAAAACGGTGCAGCGGGTGGAGGTGCTGCCCTACCACACGCTGGGACTGTTCAAGTGGCAGAAACTGGGCATCCCCTATCCCCTGCCCGATGCCGTTCCCCCCACGGCGGAGCAGGTCAGGCGGGCTGAGGAGCTGCTGGAAGTGACGCGGTACCCCGGCTGAAGCGATGCGGCCGCTGGTGCTTGACAAATTTTCCGGCATCTGATTTATCGCAAGGCCAGAAATCTGCACAGCTGTAACAGCATATCTGCGATATGCAAACCAACGTTGTTGCTCTTGCATTAAAACAGTTGGTTTGCTATAATAAAGATAATCGAATCACAGAGCCTTCTGACGGCTCACGTTTCAGGGACCCCCCTTCCGGGGAAGCGAAAACGTGCGCGTCAGGGGGCTCTTTTTGCAAGGAGGATCTTTTATGAAGCATCAGGCAATGAACCCCTACCTGCCGCTCTGGGAGTATGTCCCGGACGGGGAGCCCCATGTGTTCGGGGACAGGCTCTATCTCTACGGCAGCCACGACATCGCCGGGTCCACCCAGTTCTGCGAGGGGGATTATGTGGTCTGGAGTGCCCCGCCGGACGATCTGGGCGACTGGAAGTACGAGGGCATCAGCTATCCCTACACCAATACCAGCGCTTCGCTGGAAGAGGGCGGCAATCTGGCCGCCCCCGACTGCGCCCGGGGTGCCGACGGCCGGTATTACCTCTACTACAACCGGGGCCGGTTCAACGCCTGCGAAGTCGCGGTCAGCGACACGCCCCAGGGGCCATTCACCTACCTGTGCAATGTCGCCTTCCCGGACGGCACCGAGCCCGGCACCAAGATGTTCGACCCGGGGGTGCTGGTGAACGAGGACGGCCGGGTATTCCTGTACATCGGGTTCTGCCCCACGCCGGATTTTCCCTGGGCGCTGAAGCTGGGCAAGTACAGCCTGGGCTTTGAGCTGGAGCCGGACATGCACACCATCAAGGCCGGGCCTTTCGAGGTTCTGCCGGGCTGTCAGGCCACCGCCGGCACCGGCTTTGAGGGCCACGGCTTCTACGAGGCTTCCTCGCCCCGGAAGATCCGCGGGAAATACTATCTGGTCTACTCCTCCGAGCAGAGCCATGATCTGTGCTACGCCGTCTCCGACCAGCCCTTGGGCGGATACCGTTACGGCGGCGTCCTGGTCTCCAATGCCGACATCGGGCTCAACGGCAACACCATCCCAAAAGCCCCCTACGGCAACACCCACGGCGGGCTGGTGGAGGTGAAGGGCCAGTGGTACATCTTCTACCACCGCCAGACCCACGGCATCGAGTGCTGCCGTCAGGGCTGTGCCGAGCCCGTCACGCTGGACGCCGACGGCCGGTTCCATCAGGCCGAAATGACCAGCTGCGGCCTGAACGGCGGCCCGCTGGCGGGCACCGGCTGCTACAATGCCTGTTACGCCTGCAACCTGACCCACGAGACCATCGGCAAAGAGCGGCTCACCATCCGCAAGTGTGTGCGGGACACTCAGCCCCACATCTTCGAAGAGTCCGCCCCCTCCGGGAAGCGGGAAGACGCCCTGCACTCTATTGCCAACATGCAGGAGGGCACACTGGCCGGGTTCAAATATTTTGCACTGGGCGCAGCTTCCCGCATCTCCCTGCGTCTGCGGGCCAGCGCCGCCGGGCACATGACAGTCTGGCTGGACGAAGCCTGTACCCGGAAAGCCGCCGACCTCGCCTTTGAAGCTTCCGACGGCTGGCACGAGGTCTCCGGTGCGTTTGAGGCCCCGGCCGGCATCTTCCCCCTCTTCTTCCGGCTCCACTGCCCCGGAAAAGCGGACTGGGAGAGCTTCACCCTGATCTGATCAAGCAAAAACTGCCGGGCCGCGTCCTCCGCCCACAGAGACGGAACGCGATCCGGCAGTTTTGTCGTTTGTTCGTTTTTACAGCACCCCGAAGCCCACGACGCCCAGCGCCGCTGCGATGCCGATGACCTTGGGTACGCTCATCTTCCGTTTCTGGAGCAGCCAGAAGCAGAGCAGGCCGATGGCGATCCCCATCCAGCTGATGCCGCCCGCGTCCAGATAGGTATTTCCGCTCAGGCTGATGAGTACTTCCAGGATCATGCCGATGCACAGGGGCTTCACCACCCGCATGATGTAACTCATGACCTTGCTGTCCTTGAATTTGTGGAAGAACACCGCCGCCGCCAGCGTCAGGGTAAAGGCCGGGCTCAGGACGCCCAGCACCGCCACCAGACCGCCCACCGCACCGGCCGTCTGGGTGCCTGCGAAGGTCGCACAATTGACGCCCAGAGAGCCGGGGGTCATCTCGGCAATGGCGATGAGGTTGGTCAGATCATCGGCGCTCATCCAGCCGTGGCCCGCCATTTCCTCCATGATGAGGGGGATCATGGAAGCGCCGCCGAAACTGGTAAACCCGATCTTCGCAAAGGAGAAAAAGAGCTGCACAAGGGTCTCAAGCATGTTCCTTCACCCCCATCCAGATCAATGCCCCCACAACGCCCACCAGAATGAGTACGATGTTGCTGATGCTGGTAAAGTGGCACAGCACAAGGGCGGCGGCGCAGAGGACAAGGCCCATTTTCTCTTTCAGGCCCTCCCGGCCCAGCGAGATGGCCGCCCCTCCGATGATGGGCACCACAGCGCACTGGACCCCCTTGAGGGCCGCCCAGACCCAGTAGTTGGATTTGATCGCATCGTACACCAGCGTCACCAGCGACAGCACCACCACTGCCGGGAGGGCAATGCCCAGCACGGCCAGAATGCCGCCTGCCACCCCGGCCATCTGGTAGCCGAACAGCATGGTGATGTTGGTGATCATGATGCCGGGCAGGGATTTGCCCACAGCCAGCAGGTCCAGCAGCTCCGCCTTGGTGATCCAGTGGCGCTTGTCCACGAACTCCTGTTCCATCTGCGCCAGAATGCTCCACCCGCTGCCAAAGGTAAAGGTCCCGATCTTGATAAAGTACACAAAGATCAGCAGGGCCATCTTCCACCGGGGCAGCGAAGTCTCTTCCGACGGCCGGACCTGAATTATTTTCTCCATCTTCCATTCCCTCCGTTTCTAATAAGATAGTATCACAGCCTGTTGCATTTTTCCAATATATGTTATATGATAAAATCGATAGGTTTATCTTATAGGAGGTGCCGCATGAACTGGAACCAGCTGGAATACGTCCTGACCCTTGCCCGGGAGAAGAGCATCACCCGGGCGGCGCAGAAGCTTTATCTCTCCCAGCCGTCCCTCTCGCTGAGCCTGAAGCATCTGGAGGAGGAGCTGGGCACCACCCTGTTCCTCCGGAACGGGAGCGGGCTGGAACTGACCTATGCCGGGCAGCTGTTCTGCCAGTGGGCCGCCGAGACCCACGCTTCCTACGGGCGGCTGAACACCAAGCTCAGCGACATTGCTGCCGGCCGCCGCCAGCTGCTGCGGCTGGGCATCAGCCCCCACCGGGGCGACCTGCTCCTGCCCCCGCTGATGACGGCCTTCTATCAGCAGTTCCCCCACTGCGAAGTCCACACGATGGAGATGTCCACCGTGCAGCTGCGGGTCATGCTGGAAGCAAAGGAGCTGGACTTCATCGTGGACATCCCCCACCCCGACACCGTGACCTACTGCAACGAGTTCCTGCTGGACGAGTCCATCCTGCTGGCCGTCCCCCGCAGCTTTCTGTCCCGGATCACCCCGCCGCCCAAAGAGCCCATCGACCTGCACACGGTCAGCGGGCTGCCCTTCATCCTACTGCCGGTGGAGCAGCTGCTGGGCAGCATTGGGCAGAAGATCTGCGAGCAGGCCGGGTTCCTGCCCGATCTGCGGCTGCAGTGCAGCAGCGTGAACCGGGCTTTGAGCCTTGCCTCGGAGCAGCTCGGCGTCACTTTTGCCCCGCAGGTCTTTGCCCAGCGGGGCCTCTATGCCGACCGGCTGTGCTATTTTCCGGTGGCCGGGGTGGAGAGCAGCCGCCCGCTCTGCCTTGTCTACCCCCGCAGCGACTACCAGAGCGCCCCTTTGAAAGCCATGCTGGATCTGTTCCGGCAGCAGCTTCCGGTGCTGTACGGCCTTTCCTCCGAGACGTAAAAGGGGCTGCTGCACATCGTTTTAGCCGAAAGTGCAGCAGTTATTTTCAAAATTAAACGTATCATCAAACAATTTAAAAAGCATGTGCATCACAAATCCATCGAAAATTTCTGATTTTCGAGAAAATTTGTTGCACATGCTTTTGTTTGGGATATTGATACTGTTTGATTCTTACGCCTATTCGTACAAAAATAGGGGCTGTCGCATGTGCAACAGCCCCTACGATTCAGCTACACAGCCGGAAGACTACAATTATGGAAATCAGAAAATATCAGTGTAGATACCGGTAGACAGATAGGGCTTATCGGCTTTGTCGCTGTCTGCATTTGCTTTGAACTTGATGCTCTGACCTTTGTATGTGATCTTGAATGTGGGTGTTCCTTCCACATAGTTGAACTTGGCGAGAATAGGTCTGGATTTAGCGGCTTGAATCGTAGCACTGGTTGTAATCGTGGAAATGGGGGTGGAATCAGATGGCTTTTGGGCAGATGCATTTATGCCGACACAAGGCATCAGTGCAGTCACATAAGCAGAAAAATTGGAAGGAGAAAGAGTAGCGGCTGCATTGTCTGGCGCAGTAAATGTGAAAGTGATCGCGTGATAGGGAGGATTTACCTCTGTACTGCTTTTAACATCATAGAAAACAACCTTCGTGCCGTCATTGAAAGTAAAAGCATCATCTTTCCCGTGCTTTACGAACTGGGGGTTTTTGGTGTCATTGTCCTTGCTGCTGTCGCAGCCAGTTAATGCCCCCCCCCCTACCAAAATAAGCGAAGCAGCAGTGGCTTTTAGAAAATTGCGTCGAGAAATCTCAATACTCATAATAGCTACCTCCAATAAATATTTGCGGAATGGAACGAAGGATCCCTAAACTGATAATAGCACAAAACGAAGCAAAGAACAAGTAGCTGATGAAGTATATTTCAGGGGCTTACGAGCGCCGCGTGCTGCCGCCCCATCTCCACATAGGCGTCGGCGTTTTCGATGTTGTGGGCCAGCTGGTCGTCCCGGATAGTCTTGATGACCCGGGCGGGTACGCCCACAGCTCTCAGAAAAACCTTGAGTTTATAGCAAACCAACTTTTTAATGCAACAGCAACTTTTTATGCTTCCGTTTTTTTCGGGTCTGCGTGATAGACCTGCAGATAGACTTTTTTCCGCTCAGAGGTCAGGGTGTGGTCGAGGTAGACGCAGAAGCCTTCGTTCTCGAAAAGCTCCACCACATAGGGGGCATAGCGGGTGCCGCTCTGGGCCCGCAGCTCTTCCAGCAGGGCCCGGAAGGGTTTTGCCGCGTTGTAGCTGCGGCCGATGTTGTCGGTGGCGGCGTCCAGCGAGTCGGCCACGGACAACGCATCCACGATCCCCTTGATCTCTGCCGGGCAGGCTTTTGCTCCGGCGGGATACCCGCCCTTGCCGTTGTAGAAGCAGTGGTGGTACAGCGCCGCCGGGGCCAGATTCCTGCCGCAGCACACCCGTTCCAGCATCCTGCTGCCGATACTGGGGTGGCTCTGGATGCAGCAGAACTCTTCATCCAGCAGGCGGCGGGCATTGTTGTCGATGTACATGATGACCGCGCTCTTGCCGATGTCGTGGTACAGCCCGCACTCGTAGGCCGTGCGGCAGAGTTCCTTCCGCCGGGCCTGCACTTCCGCAGCGTCCCGGCAGCCCAGCAGGCCCACCAGCCGCTCCGGGCTGCACTCGATCAGCCGCTGCACCAAAGTCCGGGTCAGCCAGGCCACCATCAGCGAGTGGACATAGGTAGGCTTGTGCCCAGCCAGGATACTGCTGAGCATCCGGCGGTTCTCGGTCTCATCCGCGCCGGAATTCGCAAGGGTCAGCTCCCAGGCTGCATTCCCCACCACACGGGGATACTGGCTGGCCGGCATGGCTTCCAGATACCGGTGTGCCTTTTCCCGGACCTGCTCCAGTACCGGCCGATAGCAGATTTTTTCCTCCGGCGTGAGGAACTTTGCATAGCTGAGCAGGTAGGCCGCAGCCGTCAGGTTATGGTAGACTCCATCTACAGAAAAATCCCTGTCGTCCGCCAGCGTCTCCGCCTCCAGCAGCGCATCCAGCAGCTCCGTCACAGGACCCACGCCGGCATGGAACCGGGCGGCATAATAGAAATACCTCACCCTCCAGTTCTGCAGGCGGGCTTCTTCCTTCTCGTCTTTTTTCTGGTGTTCCCAGTGTTCCCAGACGTATTCTGCCGACTTCAGGACCTCCTGCGCCAGCTCCGGGTCCTCGGTGATGCACAGACGCTCCATCAGGGTTATCCGGTCCATGTGCATGGAGTAGATATAGCTGTCCCACGGAAATTCCGGGTCCAGACCGCGGTAATAGGATGAGCTGAAGATCCCCATGGCCTGATCAAACAGTTTCAGATATTCCCGGGACTTCTCATAGCTCCCGCGGGAGATCCCAAGCCGCATATTCCCAATGCAGCGGAGGATATACTGCCGGGTCGTTTTGTCCAGCTTCTCGTACTGCCGGATGTAATCGGCACCCTCGTGGAAGAAGGCCTGGATCTGATCTCCCAGCAGATTGATCCCCAGATTCTCATCCCGGACGTTCATATAATGCAGCGTCACGCCGTTGAGGTACAGCTCTTTGATGATCATAGGGTCATTGCCCCGGGACCGGGCTGCTTCCAGCAGAAGCTGGTGTACCCGATGAGAGAGGGCAACACCCTCACTGTTGGAATAGTTGAACAGCCGCCCGGCAAAGGCTTCCAGCCCGGTGATCTCCTCGTCGGTCAGGGAGGCCGGGTCGCGGCCGTAGACACAGGTCTGAAGCAGGGCGTTGTTCTCCTGCATCAGGGCATGGCTCTGGAGCGCGTTGTTCTGGATCCGGGCCAGAACCTCTGCCGGGGATGTCCGGTCGGAGAAGATGGGTTTGGAAAGGGACCGCACGGTGCGCAGGTTCCGGATGTACTGTTCAAGCAATTCTGTCTGTGTCGGCTCCATCCAAAACACTTCCTTTCATCCATTTCCGATGTGCCGTACTGCCTTTTGGCGATACGTCTTTATTATACGGTCTCCCTCGACAAAAATCAACCGTTTTCGTTGCGGAAACCCGTTTTGGAAGTTTCTCGTTTTCAATTTATCTGCGTCTGTTTTTTCATTATACGGAACATTTTTCCGTCAAAAGCCGAAAGCGTCGCAGAATTTTTCACGCCGCAGTGAGCCAGTTTCCACGCCAGGTATACAGGATCATCAGCACGGCACCCAGCGCCCAGGAGACCGGGTACAGGATGAACACACCGTCGATGCCCTGGAAGGCCGACAGCGCAAACCGGATCCAGACGATCCGGAACAGGCACAGGGAGACCAGCAGCACCACCATGGGCGGCACACTCTTGCCGGTGCCGCGCACCGTACCGGCCAGGCCGTGCAGGATCCCCAGCAGCCAGTAGAAGGGGCAGAAATAGTGCATAGCCTGCTGCCCGAAGGCCACCACCGTCTCGTCCCCGGTGAACAGGTGCATGATGGGGTCCTGCGCCAGCAGCAGCAATGTTCCGGTGATGACGGTATAGACAAAGCTCAGGGCCATCGTGACCCACAGGGCCTTCTTCACCCGGTCGATCTGGCCCGCACCGAAGTTCTGGCCCACAAAAGTAGTAGCCGCCATGCTGAAGCTCATGATGGGCAGAATGTTGAAGCCGTCCACCTTCATATAGGCCGCAAACCCGGCCATGGCGGCGGCGCCGTAGCCGTTGACGCTGGCCTGCACCAGAATGTTGGACAGGGAGATGACCATGTTCTGGATGCCCGTGGGCAGGCCCACCCGGATGATCTTTGCCGCCATCTTCCGGTCCACCCGGACCTCCCGGGCCGTGACCCGGTAATCCGCATCCACCCGCATGAGGAACCGCAGCGAGAGTACGCAGGACACCAGCTGGCTGATATCGGTGGCGATGGCCGCACCGGCCACGCCCATCTTCAGCCCGGCGATCAGGATCAGATCCAGCAGGATGTTGGTACCCGAGGCGCAGCCCAGATACAGCAGGCTGCGGCGGGAGTTGCCGGCCGCATTCAGGATACCGGCCGCCATATTATAGACCACACTGAACAGTACGCCGCCGAAATAAAGCTGCATGTAGGTCACGGCATCCTCCAGCACTTCTGCCGGGGTATTCATGGCCGTGAGCAGGCTCCGGCTGATGGCGATGCCGCCGACGGTGAGGATGGCCCCCAGAATGGTGGCCAGAGCCAGCGAGGTGTGGACAGAGATGTGAGCCCCCTGTCTGTCCCGGGCCCCCAGGAACTGGGACACCACCACGCCCGCACCCACGGCGATGCCCTGACTGAAGCCGATGAGCAGGAAGATGGGCGAGCCGCTGGAGCCCACCGCCGCCAGCGCGTTGCTGCCCACAAAGTTGCCCACGATGATGGAGTCGGCGGTGTTGTACAGCTGCTGGAGCAGGTTGCCCAGGATCAGCGGGACCGAAAACAGCAGGATGTTCTTCCAGATGCTGCCCTCTGTCATCAGCTTGGATTTGTTTTCTGTTGCGTTCATAATTCTCCTTTTCCGGACTTCAGATCTCTGATTGCGAAACAGCTCAACAATACAACCTTTTCCCGGAAAAGTCAAGAAAAAAGGGACCGCCGCACATCACCCGGCCGGTGTTCCATCGGCTCCGGGGGACGCTGCAGCGGTCCCATACTGATTTTAAGGGGATTCGGAGGTGCCGGGTCTTACAGGGTCTTGCCGGTCAGCATCTCGTAAGCTTCCAGATACTTGGCAATGGTCTTGTCGATGACGTCCTGCGGCAGGTCGTAGTTGCTGTCGGGGTTGGCCTTCAGCCAGTTGCGGACGAACTGCTTGTCGAAGGAGGGCTGGCCGTGACCGGCCTCATAGCCTTCCAGCGGCCAGAAGCGGGAGGAATCCGGGGTCAGCATCTCGTCGCCCAGCACCACATTGCCGTCCTCGTCCAGACCGAACTCGAACTTGGTGTCGGCAATGATGATCCCGCGGGAGAGTGCGTACTCGGCACACTTTTTATAAAGAGCGATGGTATAGTCCCGCAGCTTGGTGGCGTACTCCTCGCCATGGCCGGGGAACTGCTTTTCCAGCACAGTGATGCTCTGCTCGTAGCTGATGTTCTCGTCGTGGTCGCCGATCTCAGCCTTGGTGGAGGGGGTGTAGATGGGCTCCGGCAGCTTCTGGGACTCTTTCAGGCCCTCGGGCAGGGCAATGCCGCAGACCTTGCCGGTCTTCTGGTAGCTGGCCCAGCCGCTGCCGGTGATATAGCCGCGGACGATGCACTCGATGGGCAGCATGGTCAGCTTGCGGCACTTCATGCACCGGCCCTCGAACTGGGGCTGATGGAAGAACTCCGGCATATCGGCGGTGTCCACGCTCAGCATATGGTTGGGCAGCACATCCCGGGTATAGTCGAACCAGAACTTACTCATCTGGGTCAGGACCTTGCCCTTGTTGGTCACTTTGTTCTTCAGGATCACGTCGAATGCAGAGATGCGGTCGGTGGCGACCATGATCAGGCTGTCGCCGTTGTCATAGATCTCGCGGACCTTGCCTTCCTTGATGGGCTTGAATTCAGTCATAGCAAAACACTCCATTTTCCTGATTCTCTTATCGGCAGTCTCTCCCGCCGCCGCGTTCGGTATGCCGCGGCAGGCGGGGGCGTACAGGTTTTCCTTTTTTATGGTATCACACTTCCTGTCCGTTGGGAAGAAACAGATTCCAAGGAAAATCCGCTTTAATTTGGATTTAATTCGTGAAAATTGTCAAAAATTTGCCGCGTTTTTCGTCGTATTGACGATAAAAGTCGTACTTTCCCCGTTGACAGCCCCGCATTCCATGATAGAATGGTAGTAACACGCAACCCGACACATCAGAATTGGAGGACAAAAGCTATGGGCAAATTCCCGAAAGACTTTCTGTGGGGCGGTGCCACTGCCGCCAACCAGTGCGAGGGCGCTTACAACGAGGGCGGCCGCGGGCTGTCCAGCGTGGACGTGGTCCCCTTCGGGCCCGACCGCTTCCCGGTGGCGCTGGGCAAGCTGAAGATGCTGGACTGCGACGCCGGGCACTTCTATCCCTCCCACGAAGCCATCGACATGTATCACCACTTCAGGGAGGACATCCGCCTCTTTGCCGAGATGGGCTTCCGGTGCTACCGGCTCTCCATCGCCTGGACCCGCATCCTGCCCAACGGCGACGACGAGACCCCCAACGAGGAGGGTCTGCGGTTCTACGAGGAGCTGTTCGACGAGTGCCACAAGTATGGCATTGAGCCGCTGGTCACCCTCTGCCACTTCGACACCCCCATCGCTCTTATCAAAAAGTACGGCGGCTGGAAAGACCGCCGGATGGTGGACGCCTACACCCACTACTGCGAGGTACTGTTCCACCGCTTCAAGGGCAAGGTGAAGTACTGGCTGACCTTCAACGAGATCAACATGCTGCTCCACATGCCCTTTATGGGGGCCGGTCTGCTCTTCGAGCCCGGCGAGGATGTGCAGCAGGTCAAGTATCAGGCCGCGCATCATGAGCTGGTGGCCAGCGCAAAGGCCGTGAAGCTGGCCCATGAGATCATGCCTGATGCCATGGTGGGCTGCATGCTGGCTGCCGGTCAGTACTACCCCCGCACCTGCGCCCCTGCCGATGTGCAGGCAGCTGCCGAGGCCGACCGCGACAACTACTTCTTCATTGATGTCCAGTCCCGGGGCGAGTATCCCGTCTGGGCCAAGAAGCGGATGGAGCGCGCCGGGATCACCCTGCACACCCTGCCGGAGGACGAGCAGCTGCTGCGGGAGGGCACCGTGGACTTCATCTCCTTCAGCTACTATTCCAGCCGCTGCACCACGGTGGACCCCGAGTTCAAGAACGACGCCAACGGCAACGCCGTCATGGCTGCCGTCAAGAACCCCTACCTGAAAGCCAGCGACTGGGGCTGGGCCATCGACCCCGTGGGCCTGCGCATCACCATGAACAGCCTGTATGACCGCTACCAGAAGCCCCTGTTCATCGTGGAGAACGGTCTGGGTGCCGTGGACAAGGTGGAAGCCGACGGCTCCATCCACGACAGCTACCGCATCAATTACCTGCGGGCTCACATCGAGCAGATGGAAAAAGCCATCAACGAGGACGGCCTGCCCCTGCTTGGCTACACCACCTGGGGCCCCATCGACCTGGTGTCCGCCTCCACCGGCGAGATGAAGAAGCGCTATGGCTTCATCTATGTGGACAAGGACAACGACGGCAAGGGCACCCTGGCCCGCAGCCGGAAGGACAGCTTCTACTGGTACAAGAAGGTCATCGCCTCCGACGGCGAGGATCTGGCCTGAACCCCGAAGCCTGCCCTGAGCGAAAATAACAGAAAAGGACATATCATACTGCATGACCCAGCCTGAAATCATCGCACACCGCGGCGCGACCTATCTCGCCCCCGAAAACACCCTGTCCGCCTTCCAGAACGCCATCGACCTGGGGGCCGACGGCGTGGAAATGGACGTCCAGCAGACCAAGGATCAGGGACTGATCATCCATCACGACTACCTCATCGACATCGGCACCGAGATCTCCGCCAAGATCTACGACCTGACCATGGGCGAGCTGGAAAGCATCGACCTGACCAAGTGGAACGGCGTGGATCTCACCACCGAAAAGCTGGCCTCGCTGGAGGAGGCCCTGACCTTCTGCAAGGGGCTGGGCAACTGCCGCATCCAGCTGGAGCTGAAGGCCCCCATCCTCAACGACCCGGACTTCGTGTCCCGGGTGGTGGACCAGATCCGGGCCTCCGGCCTGGGCGACCGGCTGATCCTGGTCTCCTTCCGGCACGACCTGCTGAAAAACGCAAAAGAGTTGATGCCGGAACTCCGGGTGGGCATCCTGACCCTGGGCAACCTGCTCAGCACCATGCTGCCCCCGCCCGTGATCTGGAAAGATCTGGGCCTTGTCAACAGCATGGAGGAGCCGCTGGACGAGGAGAACTGCCCCGCTCTGAAGCGGCAGGCCGGTCTGATCTCCAGCGCCATCTCGGACAAGCTGACCCTCATCTCCGCCCTTTACCCGCAGATGTCGGTGCGGCAGATCATCTCGACCCTCTCCGATCAGGCAGACCCCGCCGCCTATATTCAGACCCTGGATTTTCAGGTGGATTATGTCAGCTGTGAGTATCACACCGCCTTCAGCAACCCGGAGGTGGTCAACCAGCTCCACGCCGTCGGCTGCAAGGTGGCGTTCTGGACCGTGAACACCCGGAACGCCGTCCGCTCGCTGGCTCCCCTTCAGCCGGACTGCTTCGTCACCGACCGTCCCGACACCATCCGGGTCTGGCTGGAAGAAACGCAGAGCGGGTCCTGACCCTTCCATATTCTCCCGATCCGAAAGACGCTGCACACCGCAGCGTCTTTTTTTGCGCGTTTCCCTTGACAGCGGACAGAATGTGCGCTATCATATTGTACGGCATCAAACAGTTTTAAGCAAAACAATCCCATCCATCAACAATTCAAAGGAAAAACATCATGTGCGATAAAAAAGAAGATACCGCGGTCTGCTGCACCCCCCCCTGGGAGCCGCCGCAGGTCGTCCCGGCCCAGATGCGCCGGGTCAACAACCTGATCTTCCGCAAGATCAACCAGTTCCACCGGGAGAACAACGTGGAAAACGTGACCCCCATGCACGACTGGATCATGAGCTACCTGTACTGGCACAAGGACGAGCCGGTCTACCAGCGGGACATTGAGCGGGAGTTCTCCATCACCCGCTCCACCGTCACCAACATCCTGCAGCTGATGGAGCACAAGGGCTATATCGAGCGGCAGAGCGTACCGCAGGACGCCCGGCTGAAGCGGCTGATCCTCACCGAAGAGGGGGTCCGCATCCATGAAAAGACCATGCTCTCGCTGAAGCAGACCGACGAATTCGTGGCCGGACTGCTGACCGAAGAGGAAAACGCGGAGCTGCTGCGGCTTCTGAACAAGCTGCGGGAGGGTCTGATGTAAAAGACAGACGTGAAGTTTTTTTGAAATTTCTCCCCGCCTGTTGACAACCCGAATGTTTTGTATAGAATTGTTCTGTACCTAACAAATAAATTTTCAGGAGGAAACCACAGATGATCAAAAAGCTAGTGTCACATCTGGGCGAGTACAAGCGCGCCGCGATCCTGACACCGATCTTTTCGGCTCTGGAAGCTGTGATGGACGTGCTGATGCCCACCATCATGGCCTTCATCATCGATCAGGGCATTGAAAAGAGCGATATGAACGCCATCGTCAAGTACGGTCTGCTCACCTTCCTGGTGGCGGCCGCCGCACTGGCGCTGGGCGTCCTGGCCGGCAGATTTGCCGCCGAAGCCTCCACCGGCTTTGCGGGCAACCTGCGCGATGCCATGTATGAGAACATCCAGCATTTCTCGTTCTCCAACATCGACAAGTATTCCACCGCCGGTCTGGTCACCCGTATGACCACCGACGTGACCAACTTGCAGAACGCGTTCCAGATGATCGAGCGGATGTGCGTGCGCGCCCCCGTCCATCTGATCTTTGCGCTGATCATGTCCGTGATGATCGGCGGCCCGCTGGCTCTGGTGTTCGTGGTGGCGATCGCTTTCCTGGTGGCGGTGCTGGCCTCCATCATGATCCCCACCTTCGGCATCTTCGACCGGGTGTTCCGCAACTACGACAACCTGAACGCCTCGGTGCAGGAGAACGTCTCCGCCATCCGGGTGGTCAAGAGTTTCGTCCGGGAACACTTCGAGAATGAGAAGTACACCAAGGCCTGCGAGAGCCTGTACAAGCAGTTCGTCAACGCTGAGAGCCGCCTGAGCTTCAACAACCCCGCCATGCTGGTGTCGGTCTACGGCTGCAACATCGCCCTGAGCTGGTTCGGCGCCCACTATGTGCTGAACGGTGCCATCACCACCGGCCAGCTGAACGCCCTGTTCGGCTACATCATGAACATCCTCATGGCCCTGATGATGCTGAGCATGGCTTTCGTCATGAT